>JACUTO010000011.1 GCA_014859755.1 Candidatus Bathyarchaeota archaeon | reverse complement strand
TCCCCCGGGCTACCATTCCCATGTTGTAACTTATACTGTTTTGAGAGAGGCATTGGGTATTTCTCCAGTGACTTCTTGTTTGAGTTTTGTTTTAGGGCGCTAAGTAACGTGTCAATTTGGCTTTGGTCTTCGTTTGGTTTTATGCCCGCTGTTATTATTGTTCTGTGGGGCATCGTTAACGCTTCTTTTGTTAGGATTTCTTCTGGGTTTAGGCCTAGGGCTCTTGCCATTTCTTTTAGGATTTCTATTCTGCTGGGTTTTGTTTTTGGTTTTACGCTTAGGCCTGATGCTGCATAAATGCCTCTTAGGAACTCTATGCCTTTCATTTGGATGTCGTGGTATGTGCTTATGGTGTGGCCCATCATGTATTCGATGTAGTCTGTCTGTACGCCTAGGGCTGCCATTTGGGTGCGGAAGAATTTTCTTATGCTGTGTGGTCTCATGGTGTAGCGTCTTCCAACCCTGCTTCCGAGCAGTCCCGCTTGAGCCATGAGTCTATGCAGTATGTTGTAGATTTGAGACGGCGTTAACGGCTTGACAGCCTTGGAGTGTTCGTCTCGTATGAGCGATGATTCGTCTTGTATGTTTTCTGGCGGGATTTTGTTGGGTAATCCGCCGTTTCTTCGAGCTTCCAAATATGCTTTCAGGTATTCTACGGCTTCTCTGCCTATGAAAGTGTCATAGTTGTGGTATTTTCCCTTGGTTATGGCTGCCTCAACGTGTATGTGGACTGGCGTTATGCCTCTTTCAAGGTCATGGTGTACATGCCTATAGCAGAGTTTGCATAAAGTTCCTATTCTGAAGGCTCCTAAGGCAAGCTATAAGCCGAGAAAACCCCAGGAGAGTATTTTCTACTTTAACCAGATAAATGAAAACTTGGCTGCTCACGATCGCTTCATTTCAATTTCTCAACGAACCTTTTCATAGTGGTGTATACTTCTGCTTGGATCCGTGTTCTCTCTTCCTCCTTCGTTGGTGCCATGAACCTTGAAACTTGGAACGGTCCTTCTGACTTCAAAGTTTTGAACTTCTCCTTTATAACTTCTAAAGCCTTCCCAACAATGGGTTCTTTCAGATGCCTTCTCACCTGAAGTGCGGCACCAGTTGGTCCTCTCTTAAAGAATTTAACTACAGAATATATGTCGTAGGGATCTTTTTCTTTGTATCTGCCTTCCAACGCTAAACCCTTCATAGTTAAGATGCCTGTTACATCAGCTACTTTCACCGAAACGGAAGCTAATCCGTTATCTGGGAGCACACCCTCAATTTTATGCGCAAAATTGTGATGAAAGACAACGCCACACCCAGGCATAATTATCGCCTGCAAGTCCCTCTGAACTTGTAAGAGAGGGCGATGCAGTATGCTAACGGTTTCCGGTTCTGTCAGGAAATCCACCTCAATCTTATACTCTTTATTATCAAAGGGCGACATAACACTTCTGAAAAACCTGAAGGGAACCTCATTCCCCAGTTCATCGACATGCGAAGCATATCCCCTCCTTTTGATCGTTTCAACAATTGTCATATACACTTCTTTATCAATGAGCGCTGGGTTCAACGCAAAATCCACGTCTATCGAACCGCAATGCCTCCTCTCTCTCCCAAATCTTTCTAAGATAAAGTAGGGGGCCCACCCACCGACCAAAACCAAGTGTTGCTTATACATTCCCAAGCATCTCAACAATTCAACTAAAACAGACTTAGATGCCTCTATTATAGACCGAGAGTACATTTCAAGGTTCCACGCCATTACGACCACCTAGAACCCAATCACTTCCCTTCTGAGGTGTTCAGCCGCCTCCCTTCCCCTGGCTGGATAATTATATAAGTCAACATACAACTGAATGTTGGAAACCACACTTACCCCATTTCTCACTTGACACTCATAAAAGACCCCCAGATCATATGGCTCAACAAGATGGATATTCCCTCCAAACTCTATCAGTTCCAGACCCAGACTTCGTACCCAGATTTCTACGTCCAAAGGCACAATGTATATATGAACATCCATCGGCCTGACGAAGGGCGCGACCAAGCTAGCACCCGCATGCAACGTCAAAGCATACTTTAACGTCTTCCCTCTCGCTACCTCAGAAAGCCGATTGACAAACTTCTCAACATCCCTTTCCTCAACATAATAAGAATTGACCTTATTGGCTAAGGAATAGTCAAAATAGCTCCCCCACCTATTGAGTAACTCTGCTGGATTCACCACACCAACCTTGTTACGTTCTGTCTTTCTACAAAAACCCAGCTTCATGAGCGTCTCAACTACCTTATGTGCATGCCCATAACTAACATCAGCATCCTTAGACAACTCAAGGACACTCCACTCCCTTTTATGGTTAACAAGCAAGCATCGAATTAGCCGAGAAGCAATGGGCGCAAAAACATTTTTCACAGACAAACTATCACTCTCCTCATATACTATCACTAAAAGTGATAAAAAGCTATCGCTAAAAACGATAATATAAAAACAAAGCGATAAAGAACACTCAACCCAACGCCTTTAGAAACGCAATAGAAAAAGAGGGAAAAACGGTGCCTACTGGAAAACGCTTTCATCCTCCTCTCAATTTGTTTGAGCCCATGTCAAACGCAGTTTTTACAGCTCTAATGAGGGATTAGCCGCACTCTTAACATGTAGCCCGGTTTATCTAACTTAAGAGCCCAAACCACTTCCCATGGAATGGTTATGCGTCCCCCAGACAGAAGCCTAGCCACAAATTGTTCATCTGCAAGGCCGCCAACAGGGCTAACTCTAACGTTTAAGAGTTCTCCAGCTTCAAGCTTAAAGCGCCACCGCACCTCAACAGGAATCTGAATGCGATTCCACTTCTGCAATCTAGCCAAAAACTGAACTGTCTCGGTTACGGGCATGTCTCATCCAACCTTCTGCATACTTTTGACAACTTTTTCAATCTTTCATATACGTAAGATAAGCCAAATTTAAACCTTGTTTTTGAAAAGCAACTTGAAACGGGCTTGTCAAAAAATAAATTTTTCTCATCCAACAAAAGAGAAGCAGAAAAATCATGCTGAAACCTCATTTGTTGGGCACAACCGCCCCATAGCATTCAAGATGCCGCTTAACATCTTGCATTCTAGCTAACTCTTTCTCCGCCAACTCCAAATGTCCCCTATGGAAAGCCAACTTTGCTTCTAAGCGCTGAATACGCGCTTTATGATACTCGATGAACTGCCGCAAAACATCCTCATCATAGTAGGGTCCAAGATAAATAGACGAAACCTTCTTTCCGATTCTCTTAACTAAATAGACATACTTTTTCTTACCACGCGTCTTAACCACAAGCGCACCTACATGAACATCCTTCGGTCTAGGCACAAAATCCCTCCACATGAACGCCATAACCAAAAAAAAAGGAATTGGTATAAATTACAACCTGAGAACGGTAACCCCCGGGCTACCAACCTCTAGGGTATAATTTATACTTTTTAGCCAAAGGTTGTTCGCTCATTTCCTTTTTTCTGTTTCTGGCTTGGCTGGAGCGCATGCGGTCATATACACGAAGGAGGCCGATAATTGAAAAATCCGATTCGTAAAGCCTTAGAAAAACGGTGCACATTCGGAGTAAAACAGCTTACGTAGAACCTTCAGACCGGCTGGTTTATGGGATGTCCTTCGCAATTATCGCCCTTATCTGCTTAACAACCTTAAGCCCTACAGATAGTCGTCGTAAAAACTTTCAGCAACGAAATTTTCGCTGCCATGAGCCTTGTAGTAGGCACGATTTTAGGAGCCTTTTTCGGACGGAAAGCATAGGGGTATTAACATATTTGGACCCTATAGTACGAAGTATGTTGAAAAGGGGGAGGGGGGTATCCTGAAACTTTCAAAACAGCTAAAAAAATTTGCTCGCAGGGTCTCGAAAGAAGAAAATCTCCCGGGAATCAAAGCACTGATTGGCAGAATTCCGACATCCGTATAGTTTAAGAGCAACGTTTTTGGGCAGAATTGATAAACTAATCTTCTCTATTTAAGCCTATACCATCCCTTTTCGTGGAATTTTGGTGTGCGCATAAACTACCTCCTCATCCTGATCCTGCCAGCCCGCCGCCATCCACCACTAACGCTATGCCGGTGACGAACGACGATGCGTCACTGGCCAGGTACAATGCTGCCTGAGCGATCTCTTCCGGACTACCAACCCTCTGCAACGGACGCCGCGCCGATTCGGCCAAGAACTGCTCCTCAGGTTTGCCAAGTTGTTGGGCTTCGTTGCGTAGCATGGGCGTGTCCGTATCACCAGGGCAGATGCAGTTGACGCGGATATTCTGCGCACCGTGGTCGAGGGCCATGGCCTTAGTCAGCAGCACCACCGCTCCCTTCGACGAGCAGTACGCGGCCGCATTCCGCCCACCGACCAGCCCCCATCCAGATGCAGTGTTGATGATCACGCCGCCGCCAGCTTTGACCATGATCGGGATAACGCATTTCGAAAGCAAAAAGACCGACTTAACGTTGGTTGCCATCACCCGATCCCATTCCTCTTCGCTTGTCTCCACCACCGATGCGCGTTGGATGATGCCAGCGTTATTGAAGAGGATATCCAGTTTGCCCAGTTTTTCAACAGTTTGCCGCACAGCCAACTGACAGTCTTCAGCTCTGGTCACGTCGCCGCGCACAAAGATGGCCTGTCCTCCCTCGTCGATGATCGTTTGGACTACGGCCTGCCCCTCGGATTCGTTCACATCAACGACCGCCACCGCTGCGCCTTCTCGGGCAAAGAGCAGCGCCGTCGCTCGCCCAATGCCCGACGCACCACCGGTGATCAGGGCGACTTTTCCGTTCAACGCCCCACTAGATTTACGTTCATCAAAGTTTTGCATCGATCAAGGATCACCTTTCTGAACATTAAAGGTTAACGCTATCATGCAAGCATATTCTCGAAAGTTGGCCATCAATTCTTTAGCTCCTTCTTCGGGTTCGCCAGGTGGAAGCCAGTCGCTTTCGCAGCCTAGCTCGACTTGCAGTATGTCTACCGCTTCGAGGCGAAAGGCGACGATGTCATCAGCCGCGATGCTGTCAAAGTGGCGTGACCGCTCGTTGATAGGGATATTTTCTTCCAACATGAGCCCTTTCACCAGTGCCACCTTGCCAGCTCTAATATGATATCTTATAGATGATCTGCTCATTGTATCCGGTTACCACTCTCATATAGCCACTTAGCATCCTATCGACTGCCTGATCACCAGTATCGACCAAAAAAGGCCGTCCCCTCAGCGAATCGATTTTGTCAGGAGTAGCTACAACTATTATGTTATCTCGCCCTACCTTTTTTATAACCTCGGGACTTATTTGCTGATTCCCTCTACCGAATATGTAGCCCTGGCCCCCTATTGGGGTAATTATTATCTTTGCGTTGCGTTCTTCGAGAAGCTTCAGGAGTTGAGCCTCATTGACATCAGTGCCAGCTAATTTTCCTTTTAATACTACATCCACACCTATCAATGTTTTATTCAACCCCAGTTTAGATGTGATAGCTCGGGTTGTGGTCCCAGGTCCGATTATATAAAGACGATCGTCTTTCATCCTATTCATGATCTCACAAGCTATTGCTTCCATAGCTTCCTTGTCTCCGCCGCTACTTGGAGTCTTTAGACCCTGGATTAGCCTTTTCTGAAACGGAATCCTGAGATAACCATATAGTTTCGCGGAAACGATGCCCTGCCGAAGAGCTTCCTCATCTATATCCATGACCTCAGCTTCTCGTGTGTCATATACGCTTCCTCGCAGATACAACACAGCGAGATCTCCCGCGCTTCTAGGGTTTACCGCGAAGACCGCTGAATGGATCTTAACCCCCGTGGGTATCCCAAGAATTGGTATTCCTTCTCCAATCGCATCATATATGTCCCTTGCAGTACCATCCCCGCCCGCAAAAAGTAGAAGATCCACGCCCAGACGCAGCATTTCCTTCGCTGCATTTCTAGTATCCTCCGAGGTTGTTTTACCTTTTCTAATTGAACCAACCACAAGGGGGTCAAAACCGCATTTCTTGGCCGCATCTTCTCCCATTTCACTGGGATATGTTACGATTTCAAGGTCGTCTTTTATGGATGTGACCCTTTCCAGTGCTTGAACAGCCCGATTTAGCGATTGCGGCACGGCACCCAATTCTAGGGCTTTCTTTTGTATCTCCGCTCCGTCACTTCCTTTAAGTCCGACTCTCCCACCTATCCCTGCAATTGGATTGACGATTAAGCCTAATTTTCTTTTCCCACTTTGATCACCACTTTTGCCCGTAAACTGATATATGTACCACAAGAACATTGAAGTAATCTTCCAAGCCATAAGTGGAACTGCAGCCTAATAGACTGCGCGCACATACATTGCTCTCTATTCTGTCTCTTTACCTACTTTCTTGCGATATGCCCTCCATGTCATCGCCCATTGCGATGGATCGTCCAATGGTGCGTGATCAATTTTGTGAATAGTGCTATTGTGAGGGGCGGTCTTAACCAGCTCAGGGTTCCTGTACGCCTCGTCGGATACATGGCTAAGTATTTCAATGTATTCATCGAGGTCAGCCTTAGAATACGATTCGGTTGGTTCAAGGGTACAAGGCTCCGGAACTATCCATGGGTGGTGGCTGGTCCAATAGTGGACACCGAAGTCTGCAGCCCTAAGTCCAATTTCCTCGGAATGAACTCCTGTATCTCTCGTCAATTTCTCCCAGCTATACCTAACCTGTTCAATTCGACGTTTACCTTTGGCGTAAGGTGCACTTACTCCTGATATTCCTAACAATTTCTTGAGCAAATAATTGTTGTTAAGAACAGCGATCTCAGCGACCTCTTTCAAACCTTCTGCGCCGAGACTCATCACCCATGCATATGCTTTTAAGACCACTGGTGCGACTCCATAAAATGATCTCACCTTTCCAATACTCTCGGGCCTATCATAGTTCAAATGATACTTACTACCATCAAACTCGATAACAGGAACCGGCAGGAATTTTGCGAGTTCTTTGGTGACACCAATAGCGCCGACTGCTGGTCCACCACATCCATGAGGCGCCGAAAATGTCTTATGCAAATTAAAGTGACAAAGATCGAAACCAGCCTCCCTCGCCCTAGTTATGCCTAATATTCCGTTAGCATTTGCTTGGTCATAGGAGCACAATCCTCCTGCTTCGTGGACGACCTTCACGAACTCTTCAATTTTTGGATTAAAAATTCCCGTGTCCTCCGGGTTTGTTATCATCAGCCCGGCCGTACGTTCTGAGACCGCCGCTTTTAATGCCTCAAGATCAGGATAGCCGTTCTCATCAGGATACAGGGTTATGATCTTAAACCCGGCTGTTTTGGCACACGCCGCATTTGAAGGATGAGAGAATATTGTCGTAATGATCTCATCTCTCTGATCTGCTTCCCCTCGAGCTTCGTGGTATGCTCTTATGATCGAGGCATTCGCGTATATAGCCGCGGAACCAGCACCAGGTTGAAGTGAAAACTGGTCCATCCCCGAAATCTCTTTGAGGATCTGTTCGAACTTGTACATCACCTCAAGTATGCCCTGAACAGTTTCTTCATTTTGTAATGGATGAATTTCCGCCATTTGGGGCATTCTGGCCAGTTGTTCGTTGATCTTCGGGCTGTATTTCATCGTGCAGGTTCCCTGCCCTACGTCAATGTTTAGATCTGCTCCCAAAGTTTCCTGTGATAGTCTTATATAGTGTCTTAATACCCGTGGTTGGGAAAGTTCTGGTAATTTAGGCGGCTGTTTCCTTCGCATGTTCTCAGGTATGGTTGATATAACATCTCCGACTTCATTTTTTATCTCATCCTCAACTTCTAGTATAAGGATGCCTCTCTCTCCTTCGTTGCTCAATTCAAAAATTATTGGTTCATCCCACTTGGCTTGATGAAACCGCCTTAGTTTTGGTTTTCCACCGGTATATCGTTTCTGGGTTATATCCTCCATCTTATTCGACTGCCTCCTTCAGTGCATTGGCTAGCTTATCAATGTCATCTTTGGTGTGAACTTCAGTAATGCAGTAAAGTGCGCTATTCCCCAGCTCCGGGAATTCTTTTGTCAGGTCTTTTCCACCGAATATTTTATGCCTCAATAGAGCCTTATTGATTTCCGCAACTGTTTTACCGGTACTATCAAAATTCACGACGAATTCCTTGAAATGAGTTGACTGGAAAACAGGAGACTTGACGCCCTTTATTTTAGATACCTGCAACATCGTGTAATGCGATCTTTGCATGATACCTTCTCCAATTTCCCGCATACCTTGAGGTCCCATGAGTGCCAAGTAAACACCGGCTGTTATGCCCCATAAAGCAGTTGCTGTGCCTACGAACTCTTTGCCCTTCTCCCTTAACGCGAAAGAGGTCCGTTCATAAGCAACGTCACCGAATCCATATTCTCCTTCAACTGAAGTTGGAGCTATTCCAAACAGTCTGGAAGGATATTCCATCACGTACTTCTCTTCATCCCGAGTGGCAATGAATCCAGCATGACCGCCACCAAATTGCATATGCATACCGAGCGGCTGTATATCGCCGCATACTATATCCGCGCCATACTCGATCGGAGGGGTCAGGATTCCCAATGAAATTGGATCGACTCCGACAATGCATATCGCGCCGTGGTCGTGGGTTATCTTAGAAATCTCGTTTCCACGAGTCTCAATAAAGCCGAGGTAGGCTGGGTTCTCAAAATAGACGGCGGCTGTCTTTGAAGAAATCTCATCCTTGAGGGAATTGATGTCTAGTTGCCCAGTCTCAGAGTCATAGTCTAGCAGCTTGACCTCTATTTCAGGCTTGCAATAGTC
This sequence comes from Candidatus Bathyarchaeota archaeon, assembly GCA_014859755.1. Lineage (GTDB taxonomy): Archaea > Thermoproteota > Bathyarchaeia > Bathyarchaeales > Bathyarchaeaceae > Kmv02. The sequence continues at coordinate 9,608 of JACUTO010000011.1, read as the reverse complement.
CCTGATTTTCGATAATTTATCAGCACTGATTGTTCTAGACACTAATGCTTCGCGTCGGCCTGTAATCCTTGATGCCATACGAATGGAAGTAGCAGCTGCTTGCAACCAGTCATATGTTGGAACATTCACAACATCCATGTTTAGAAGCTCTCCCATCATGCTCGCGTACTCGAAAAGTGCCTGAAACCTTCCGTGATCATCATAAGGTTCGCCTGCGTACGCGGTTAAAAACTCACCTCGCTGATTCACCTCATCACATACTGCTGGAACATAATGTTGCCAGCATCCAGCTCCCAAAAAGTTGATATATTCTTGACAGGTCTTGTTTTTTGAAAGGATTCCTTCTATGTGCCTTCTTAAAGAGTATTCGGACAAGAGAGGTTTGGGCAAATTCATGTTTTTCTTGAGCTTGAGTTTCTCAGGGATATCCTCGAAGAGGTCTTCCACGCTCTTTGCTTCAATCTCTTTGAGCATCTGATTCTTTACTGTGGACACAGAGTTAGGGATGTACGGATAAACAGTTGGTTTTTCCTTTCTCATACTCTATTCCTCCAGTGGTCTTTCAACACCTCGTGCCATCGCACCTGTCTGCGCTAGGTTGCAACAGAATATGTCTCGCTCCACGTTTGGGACCCTGACGACAATCTCCCCAGAGAACTCCTCGGGCACCATCAGTTTTGTCACAGCGCTGGTTTGACACTCTACTAACAAACTAGTATACTTCACATGTTTATAGCGAGCGCGCTTAGAATTTAACCACACACACATCATTAAAAAATACCTCCTATACCCCAAATTCTAATTTAAGTTTAATCACACATACTTATTTTTAAGGTATGAAGGCAACTTAATTTTTTATCAGTTACTCTACCATTACCTCTTATTCTTGAAATTTCTATGATGTAATAGCTCTCTTTTCCGCCTTTTTTGGGTTTTTTCGGCGGGGAAGAGAAAGCGAGTGCGAAGTTTTTTAGACATGTTTTGAGGGGGAATGATACTTTAGCTTTAACTTGTAACATCTTGGTAACATTTTGTGGAGGAAATGTTCAAAACCTTCTCTTCAAGAGCAAAACGAAAATTTAAACTGGTATTTGAACGTATGCCGGGCTACCAATCTTCCACAATTCTAATTCTCCCTTTCGATTCCGGCAAGAATCTTTGCAAGTTTCTTCTAAGAATCAGTGTCTACTGTTCTTTCAATCATTATCCTCTGCGCTTGAGGGAAACACGCTCCATGCATGGATTCGGTTCGATATCCAACAGCGCCGAGTCCCATAGAAATGTTTTCTACGAGTCTAAACATGCAAAGTCTAAATTCCGTTGGCGCCTCTTCAACGCTTCTTCACCATACATCCTACAATGAAGAGCGTTACAGAAAAGAGGAATACGATCATAAGAAGCAGGTATGCCTCGACCGGGATTACGAGGTTGAATTTGTAGCTAGCCCAGATGATAGTAAAAACCAGACCCATGAGAACTCCAGACGTCCAATACCACCACCAACCTTCTTTCATTTTGAACTCCAAGCGAAACACCAGCAACATTGATTACAGAAAGTTCAGGTAGTTAAATTTTAAGGAACCGCGTGTAAGTTTTGTTAACGACCAAAGTTGTATTTTTGATTCGGATTCTGAATTCATACGTATTAAATACGATCTGAGAAACATGGCCTTTGAAGATGATGTGCCAGATAAAATACGCGCGCGTGCATGTTAAGCTAGACTAAATCCATAGTTTTAATATTCATGGAAGTATAAAAAGCATAAGAAGCGTCGTTTCGCGAGGGAGACAAATGAGCACGAAGTCTATAGGTGAAGAAGTACGGCGTAGATTTCCTAGGTTAACGATGAGTTTGGTGATGGCGATTATTTTTTGGATAATAAGCGCCGTTGTCCCGCCAACAATTAGTGACCTTGTCATTCCAGGTCTTAATGTAAACGCTGGCACCCTAGTAGGGTTCATAGCACTGCTTTTCACAGCAATTTTTCTAATAAGAGCCTTGTCAGACGCCTTGATACTAAGCGACATAGTGACAGACATCATTGTGAAACGATTAGGCATAAGAGAAGAAAGGTCGTCAAGAAGAGCGGCTAGAGATGCCATATACATCATTATCATCATTCTGGTAGCAACGGCCCTTTACCCCGTCTTAGGGACACTAGGAAATATTGGAAACACGTTAACAACCGTTACAACATACGTTGCCCTTGCGATAATTCTCCTATTAATTTACGATATTGGACGAATCCTTTATCGAATGGTCGAACAAAAAGCTGAGTCGGTGGCTGATCGTCTCGCCAAAATGGCTGAACGAAGCAAAAATAGGGAATGATATGGACCCAACTCAAATAATTTTCATTCTCATCTATGTGCTAACGGTTCTTCTTTCGGCAACCGAGATCGTTCCCATGTCTGTCGCTGCCTTAATTGGAGCTTTGCTTACCGCCTGGTTTGGACTACAATATAACGTGTTCACGTATGATCAAGCTTCGGGCTTCATAGACATTCGACTCATCGGGCTGTTGCTCGGCGTAATGATCGTGGTGGAAGTGGCTCGGAGGAGTGGGTTGTTTCGTTTTGGCGCTTTATACGCCGTTAAACTTTCGAAGGGAAATCCGGGTATGCTTTTTGTCTCTATTTGTGTTGTCTCTGCCGTTGTTTCCATGTTTCTCAGCGATCCAATGGCGATGTTGCTCATAGCTGCTGCTACGGTGACGATAACTAAACTTCTAGGTTATGATCCTGTGCCCTATTTCATTTCTGCTACTATGATGATAAATCTCGGTGGCACAAGCACACTGATTGGTTCGGTGAGTAACATGATAATTGGTATAGAAGCAGGGATGAGCTTCATAGAATTCATCGACTACTTGGCTATATGTGAAGTTGCCCTTTGGGGGTTAACCATTTTCGTGTTGTACATGCTCTTTAAGCCAAGACTTGGAGAGAAAAAAGTTCTACCCAAATACGACCCTTGGGAGACCGTAGAAGATAAGAAAATTTTCTATCGTTCAATCTTAATTCTCGCTCTTCTAATACTACTTTTTTTGACATTGGAAAACTTAGGAGTTGGACCTGAAGCCGTTGCTCTCGGCTGCGCTATCCTTGCCTTGGTTCTCAGCGGTTTAGATCCGACAGAGATTTTCAAAGGATTGGATTGGGAGACGGTGTTTTTCATTGCAGGTTTTATGTTCGTAGTAGGAGGCCTAGAAAGTACAGGAATCTTGAACGACATATCAACGCAACTTTTCCAACTAGTTGGAGGCAACCCATTGGAGGCCACCATGGTGACTTTGTGGTTTAGCGGACTTGCCAGCACCTTAGTAAGTAATATCGCAATTGCTCTAACGTTTGCTCCAATAGTCAGCGGAGTTCCCAGCTTAAACTCTGCAGCCGTGTGGTCAGCGTTAGTTCTTGGGACAAATCTTGGAGGTGCAACTACCCCCTTAAGTGGCGCTGTCTGCATGATGGCTATAGGCGCCCTCAAACGTGAAGGAATTTCACTGAGTTTCGGTGAATTCACAAAAGTAGGATTAATAACATCAATACTTCAGTTAGGCTTCGCCAGCCTTTATCTCATTTTAAGGTTTAGATTATGAGTGTGAACAAAATGGTTAAAAAATGGCTCGAATCTAGAAAAAGAAAATCAGAATTCGAATATGACGAGACTAAAAGAGAATTTGAAATGGCTATAGGAAAACCTTTCATCACCATAAAAGTGGAGATTCCAACAGGATTCGAAAATCTCCGCAGTCAATTTCTGAGCCTAGAAAAGAACGAGCAGTTCCACGAAGAAGTCAAGGACCTCGTTAAAAAACGACTTATACTTGAAAAGCGCCACCGAAAGAGCAAAATCTAGGTTACGAGCGCTTTCTCACCACGCATCTATAGGCTATCGACTATTTCAAGAAGAGAAAAAACGCTGTTTTATTGAAGAGATATATCACGTTTCGAAATATGTCGATGGCTGAAGCAAGCCATATATTAAATCACACGATACACTATGTTATTCGGGCGTGAACACATGGTAGAAGATCCTGAACAGATTTTGGAAACCATAAAAAAGCGTGAACTTGACATAGAAATACTGCGGTTGCAGTTGAAACACAACTTAACAAAGAAAAGGGCGGAATCTAAACTCTTGATCATGTACTACAAGGCCTGCAACGCCATATCAAGAACCAAACTCATGATGCATGGAATTAACGGCCACGACGTCAAAGCCCCCCAACCGCCAAATCCAGTTGATCCATGGAACGATCATCGCCAAAAGAAATTCTAACCAACATTATCGTGTAAGAATAGACGGCTTGTCATCGCGGCCGCTCGTCGTATACTTTACAAACTTTTTAACAACAGTAAGATAGCCGCCAGAAATCCTAAAGCTGAACCGTAGAAAAAGGTTGCGGTTGGATCAATGTATTGCCATAGCGTCCCCGCAATTATGCCTGATGGCAGTGCTGCCAACCCAATGGCGGTGTGAAAGGTTCCTAAGGAAGTTCCACGCAATTCTTCTGGCGCGAGATCTGAAACGAAGGCCCTCTGGTTTCCCTCGATCATCGCATAAATTAAGCCGTAAAGGGCGAAGAGGATGACTAGCGAAAAGAGGGAAAGAGGCAGCGCAAAGAGTAAGCTGGTTAATCCAAAAAGTAAATAGCCAAGAAATAAAACGCTTCGCCTACCGATCTTGTCAGATAACATTCCTGAGGGTATGGAAAAAAATGCGTAGATGACGTTAAACCAGATATACAAAAGCATAGGCACGGCAAAGGCTATTCTCTCATTCTCAGCGAAGAATTGTCCAGCCCTAAGTATGAAAAACATGTAAGTGAAATTTCCTAAGGCAAACAAACTTGCGATGACAATGAACAGGCGGAGAGAACTCGGAAGCCCCGTTAAACTAATTTTCAAAGTTGTTTTTTTGGCTTTAGCTCTTTTTTCCTTCACCGCGTATAGAGGTATCAAAGCTGAGAACGCGATAATGGATCCAAGGAGTATTATGGCCCTAAACTCTAGTTTCATAAACCAAAAAAGGGTGAGAGCTAGTGCGGAACCTAGTATGGCACCGCTTGTGTCCAAGGCCCTGTGCAAGCCGAAGGCTTTTCCCCTAACTTCCGCCCCTGCATAATCCGCTATAATGGCGTCTCTGGGCGCTGTTCTCAAACCCTTCCCCACCCGCTCCAACGGTTTCAAGATTAAGACATGCTGCCACGCCGTTGAGAAGGCGAGAAAAATCTTTGAAATAGAGGAAGCTAGGTAGCCTGAGGACACGAATATTTTTCTCCTCCCAGATTTGTCAGACCAGTAGCCGGAAAGAACTTTCAAAATACTTGATACAGTTTCCCCTAGACCCCCTATCAAGCCTACAGCCACTCCAGTTCCACCCACGGCTGAGATAAAAAAGGGAAGGATAGGCATAATCATCTCGCTACTTGTATCTGTTAGGAAGCTTGTCAACCCTAACAAAAGGATGTTCAGGTTGATTCCTAGAAAACTTTTCATTCGATTTTTATCCATTACACATGCATTCCTAACATTTGAGTTATCACGTAAGTTGAATCACCTTTTATGCCATTTTTAGCGGTATATCTCTTTCTTTCACGGCAATGCCTAATTTTACTCTTGGAGTCGGTTAAGAGGATGAAAAACATCTACACGGTTTCCCAAACCTCAAGAGTGGTTTAGTTTCCGTTTTATTTTTAAGCATGAACCACATTTTATAAAGACTCTAAACGTATGCGCAACGCATTCGCCGATGGAGTGTCACCTTAAAATGACCATGGAAGAGTTGGCTGCCATTAAGAAATTAGATTTCAACATGTGCATGCAGTGCGGTAAGTGCACCGGCTCATGCCCTGTTTCCTCAAAATCCAAACTCAATCCTAGGAGGCTCATGCTCGAGACCGCTTACCTGATTTCCCCTTTAACCATGTATCCCCCCTTGAATATCCAAGAGAAAAGTGAAATTTGGGACTGCACAACCTGCTCCACCTGTTCGTATCGTTGCCCCAGAGAAGTAAAGCCCATGGACGTACTCATCGGTCTGCGTGGCCTTCTTGTTGAACAGGGAAACGTTCCATCCACACTGGGAGATGCCATGGAAGGAGTTTATAAGTATGGAAATCCGTGGGGGCTAAGTCGAGGTAAGAGGTCTGATTGGGCGCAGGATTTGAAAGTGAAGTATGCTTCAGAAGGAGAGAAGGTTGATTTACTCTATTTTGTGGGGTGCGCAGCATCCTATGATTCTCGGGCACAAGAAGTAGCTAGAGCAATGGTAAAGAACTTAAACGCGTTAGGCATCGACTTTTCGATACTGGGAAACAAGGAAACTTGCTGTGGAAACGAAATATGCTCCCTCGGAGAGAAGGGGCTCTTTGAAGAGTTGGTTGAGAAAAATCTAGGCCTTTTCGATCGATACGGTGTGCAGAAAATTATTGCCACCTCGCCACATTGTTTCCATGCGTTCAAAAATAGATATGGAAAAGAACTTCCAGTCAGACATTACACCCAATATTTCGCAGATTTAGTTAACGAGGGAAAGCTTAAGTTTTCAGGGAAGAACGAAAAAGTGGTAACTTACCAGGACCCTTGCTTTTTGGGTAAACACAATGACATCTACGATGAACCTAGAAAGATAATCGAGAGCATTCCAGGTGTAAGATTTGTGGAGCTAAGCAGGTCGAGGAAACGAAGCGTTTGTTGCGAGGGTGGAGGGGGAAGGATGTGGCATGACATTCCTGGGGAACGCCTCGCCGAAGATCGCGTCAGGGAAGCCCTTGACGTTGGAGCGGAGGTAATAGCTGTGGCATGTCCCTTCTGCTTGTTAACATTCGACGACGCCATTAAGACAACAGGTAATGAGGAAAAAATTCAGGTCAAAGACATTATGGAGCTAGTTGCTGAAGCGCTTTAACCCTTTAATGAAGTACCCTACGGTTGAAATCTTTAGAAGTCCTTAATCTGTATTGCAAGTCAAATTTTAAGCCTCAACCGCCTAAGTTTCTCTTCAATTAGATGCAGCGTAAGTTACTCAAAAGTTAAATATCGCAAATACTCTTTTTCTGGACTCTGTAAGTTTAAAGAACGGATGGACAGGGAAAGAGAGAATGGACATAATTGTTTGCGTTAAACACGTTCCAGAGACAGCTGAGGCAGAAATCGCTATTGATAGCAGTGGAAAAGGGGTAAAGACGGAAGATCTCGTGTTCGACATCAACGAGTGGGATGACTACGCCATCGAAGAGGCTGTTTTGATGAAGGAAAAGCATGGAGGCTCAGTCACCGTTGTAACAGTTGGTCCAGAAGAAGCAGATAGAACCTTGAGGAAGTGTCTGGCTAAGGGAGCAGATAGGGCGATAAGGTTAACGGACAAGGCATTTGAAGGATCCGATGCTTACGCCACAGCCAAGATTCTGCACAAGACTATCAAAGATTTACCCTTCGACCTAATCTTAACCGGCACCCAAGCTGGCGACGACGGTTATGCTCAAGTTGGCGTCATATTGGCGGAGTTGCTCGGAGTTCCTCATGCTACCATGGTGAAGAAAATTGAGCCCAAGGAAGGATTCGTGAGAGTTAATCGCGAACTAGAAGGAGGCTTAGAGCAGGTCATGGAAGTGAAGCTTCCAGCGATGCTTGCGGTCCAAACGGGGATCAATGAACCCAGATATGTATCGATAATGGGCATCAGAAAGGCTAGGACGAAGGAGCTAAAGGTTCTCGGTTTGGGAGATCTTGGCTTAAAAGAAGAGGAGGTTGGAGAATCTGGATCATGGATAGCCGTGGAAGAGATGTTTATACCTCCAGTGGAGAAAGAAGCTGAAATTTTAACCGGAGGACTCGACGAAATCGCAACAAAGATTGTTGAAACTCTCAGGGCTAGGGGGCTGATCTAGATGACGGAACTTTTTGTCTTAGTTGAGCATAGACGAGGCGAACTCAGAGACGTAACGTTTGAAATGTTAACCAAAGGCAGGGAGTTAAGCCAAAAGATAAATGCAGATTTAACAGCGGTTCTCCTAGGTCACAATGTTAAAGAATTTGCGAAAAGGCTTGTAGATCACGCGAAAAAGGTTTTGACTGTAGACGACGCAAGGTTGGAGGACTTCAACGCAGAGGCATATCAGAAGGTTTTATCACATCTAATTTCCGAACGCAAACCATTGCTTACCTTAATCGGGCACACTTCCTTTGGCATCGACCTAGCTCCAAGCCTTGCCACCGAGCTAAATGTGCCGTTAGCCACAGACTGCATAAACGTAGATTTCGAAGAGAAAAAGCCGATTGTGGTTCGTCAAGTATATGGCGGCAAGGTAAACGTTAAGGCGTCGCTTCGCACATCTGAGAGCTACATTGTAACGCTCCGTCCAGCCACCTTTGAAGCCCAAGAAGTCGAGCCTCTAGGCGGCGAGATAATCGAGATACCATCCCCGCTTAAGGAAGACATACCGTACAAAAAATTCATCGAATACTTTGAGCCTCCCGCAGGAGAAGTAGACATAACCGCAGCCGATATTCTAGTGTCTGTAGGACGCGGAATCAAGGACGCTGAAAACGTGCCAATAGTTGAAAAACTAGCACAATCACTTGGGGGAGTCCTCGCTTGTTCGCGACCCATCGTGGATAAGGGTTGGCTTCCATCAGGTCGACAGGTTGGAACTTCTGGAAAAACGGTGAAACCGAAGCTTTACGTAGCCGTCGGCATCAGCGGTGCCTTTCAACACGTATCTGGAATGAAAAACTCCGACCTCATTGTTGCCATAAACAAAGATCCCAAAGCGCCGATCTTCCGTGCCGCCGATTACGGCGTCGTAGAAGACCTATTCAAGGTCGTACCTGCATTAACAAACAAAATATTAGAGGAAAAAAAGTCAAGTAGCTAAGTTTGAGATAAAAAACAGAAAGGAGGTGATAAAATGGAATTTGAACTAACCGAGGAACAGATGGCTGTAAAGAACGCAGCCCGAGAATTTGCAGAGAAGGAATTTACATCAGAATTGGGAAGAAAATACGATGAAAATTACGAATTTCCATGGGAGTTATACAGGAAAGCTGCTAAACTAGGCTTCATAGGCGGATCTCTTCCTGAAGAATACGGAGGACAGGGATTAGGTTGTATTGAAGACTGTATAGGTAATGAAGAATTTAACAGGGTAGATTCAACATGTGCTTCATGCTTAAGCGGAGTCGGTTTCGCTGCATTAGTTCCAAAATTCGGCACCAAAGAACAAAATGAAAAATACATCCCACGAATATGCAAAGGCGAAATCGTATGCGCGATGGCTCTTACCGAGCCTAACCATGGTTCTGACGCTGGAATGGTAGGTTTAGATACAACTGCAGTGAAAGATGGGGACGAATGGGTAATCAACGGGGCTAAAACATTCATCACGTGCGGCGGCATCGCAGAATTCGTTATTGTTTGCTGCCAGACGGATCCCAAGGCTCAGCCGCCATATAGAGGAGTAAGCATGATTATAGTTGAAAAGGACACTCCAGGATTTGACACTAGCTCACTTAAGCCAAAAATGGGCTGGAGAGCAGCTCCACAATGGGAGCTATCGTTTGACAATGTTCGAGTGCCGCTGAGCAACCTTCTCGGTCAAGAA
>JACUTO010000190.1 GCA_014859755.1 Candidatus Bathyarchaeota archaeon | reverse complement strand
GAGAAATCATCGCCAGCCCTAGGCTTTCAATGGCTTCTTTCGCCGTTGCTCCTTCATGTTTTGAAAGCCACGTTATAATTTCAGGTATGGCTTCCTTGGTGGTCTTTTCAGAGTCTATGAGACTAAATAACTCTCCAAACTGCTCGTCAGTGACAGCCTCAACATTTATTCCTTCGCGTCTCAACGCCTTCAAAGTTTCCGTCAAGGCAACCGCTATAACGGTGGGTGAAACCCCTGTTTCTTTAGCCACAGCCTCAAAGAGGTCACCGTATTCAGAATCCAAAATCTGCTTGGCGAGCTTCCGATTAAGTCCATATTCCTTCATCAAACGCCTCATTTTTTGCTCAGGCAATTCAGGAAGCCGCCTCCGCAATTTCTCAAGATACTCCCTCGTCAACTGAATCGGCGGAACATCGGTTTCAGGATACATACGAGCAGCTCCGGGCCTCGGTCGCATGTATCTGGTGGTTCCATCGGGATTCGCTGCACGGGTCTCTTCTGGAACACCCTTCACGGCTTCTCTTGCCCTCTGGGTCACGGCTTTTAAGGCGTCGGTTGCGTTTTCTAATGTGTCCGCGACAAACACCACGGCGTCTAGCGTTTCCTTTTTCATGAGCCGCCCAAGTTGATTCATTTCGTCAACCGTTATGCCGTAGGCTGGCAATTCATCCGTATGAAAGATGCCTCCAACCCTTCCCCAGAAACGTGCGATTTCAGCCATCTCGGCTCCGAGTCTCATACCAAGCGCAAGCTCCCTTTTGAGGAGCCCAGAAAATTTGGGTAGTTTGACCGCTAACACCCGTTTGTTTTGTTCAAGGGCTTTTAGAATAACTTTGCACTTTGTTTGTTTAAAGACTGAGGTGGCGTCGACAAATTCTTCTTTGATGTTTTCTTTCTTCACTCCCCGCTTCTTTAGTTCGTCCCTTATTTTTAGAAGGCTAAGTTGGCGCCGAACTTCGTTTTCAATAACTCTGGAAACCAGCTCTAGTTCTTGTACACCCTTTATTTCTGTCAGAGCGCCGTCTCGAATGGAAATGTTTAGGTCCTGACGAATTGTTCCCAAGCCTCGTCTAACCTTACGAGTAGCTCTCAAGATTCGCCCAATGGTTAGGGCGGTTTCTTCCGCCTCCTGAGGAGAATAAATAACCGGGGCTGTCGTAACCTCGATGAGGGGGATTCCGAGACGGTCGATGCGATATCGAATGATCTGGCCTTCTTCTCCCATTTTTCTGGCGGCGTCTTCTTCAAGGCTCACGTGTTGAATAGGTACCTTCTTTCCCTTGATGTCGATTTCTCCATTCAAGGCCACGACGCATGTTCGTTGGAACCCCGTTGTGTTTGATCCGTCTATGACTGTTTTGCGCATAACGTGAATTTCGTCTACGGGTTTGGCTCTTATCATGAGGGCGGCGATGAGGGCGATTTCCACAGCTTCTCCATTAAGGTCGTGGGGAGGTTCCTCATCCATTTCCACAAGGCATGCTGTTTCTCCGGTGGCTTCGTAAAGTATCTTCACTCCCTTCTGAAACTCGAATAAAGCCGCCGGGTCAACTTGACCAAGCTCGCTTTGGGTCGGCCTTAATCTTCTGAGAAATGTAACCTCGGGTTCTCCCTTGAAAAGTTGAGGTTTGCAGGAACAGAAAAGCTTCGCCGCTGTGTCTAACTGTTGATGTACCTCGAGTCCTGCCTTCAAACCGATTTTTGAATAGTCGATGCTCATATTATTTTCCTCAGTCTGTTCTTTTCATTCGTGAAGGGTTCTCGGCGATATTTCGTGGGCTATGTTTTCTGTGAGAAGCCTCTTAGCTTCTTCGATGTTGGTTGTTTGACCGAAAACCCACATGAGTTTCACGAGGGCTGTTTCGGGTAACATGTCTTCGAGGGGGAGAACTCCCATGGCTAGGAGGTCTCGACCTGTATCGTAAACGTTCATTCCTAGGCGTCCCCAGATGCACTGGGAGGTCATGGCAACGATCACATCGTTTTTAGTAGCCTTTCGAATAGCCGATAAACAGTAGTTTCCTACGTGGCCTAACCCTGTTCCTTCAAGGATAATGCCTCTATAACCTTTGTCAACGTACCATTCAATGATCTGTGGATTTAGGCTTGGATGAAACTTGACGAGGGCTACTTTTTCGTAGAAGTTTGGTTTTAGGTTTAGTTTTCGTGAGGGATTCCGTTCTCTGTAATCTTCAACCAGCATTGTGATTTGCTCGTTTTCCGTTCTGGCAAGGGGCGTAGCGTTTATGGACCTGAAGGTGTCTCGACGGCTCGTGTGACATTTTCTCACTTTTGTTCCTCTGTGAAATACTATGGATGTGTCTGAAACCGTTTCGTGCATGGCGACAACTACTTCTGCAAAGGGGGCGGTTGCAGCTGCTTTAACGGCTCCTATCAGATTGGTTGCGGCGTCTGAACTGGGGCGATCTGCTGACCGTTGGGAAGCCACCATTATTATGGGCACTGGTAAATCTTGTAGTGCGAAGCTTAAGGCTGCGGCGGTGTATCCTAGGGTGTCTGTTCCATGGGCTACCACAACTCCAGCTGCGCCTTTTTCGATGTGTTTGGCTACGTTTTTCGCTGTTTCTGACCAGTGTTTTGCGGTGATGTTTTCGCTGTATAGGCTGAATAGAATCTCTGTGTTTACTATGGCGATTTCTGAAAGTTCTGGAACGACGCTGTAGAGGTCGCTGGCGGAAAGGGCTGGGCGTACTCCTCCTGTTCTATAGTCTACTCGGCTGGCTATGGTGCCGCCTGTGCTTACGATGGCTACTTTGGGCAAACCTGGTTTTTGTTTTGGAAGGGGTGGTGGGGTAAAGGTTGGTTTGACTCCTGCTCCAACCTTTTCGACATGGGTTGTGGGGTCAACGCGGACTCCGACGTTGTAGCCGCTTTTCAGTTTTATTATGATGTGTTTTTCGTCGCCGTATTCTGATCGGGGAATGAGAATGCCCTCGTAGGTTTCGCCATTTTTTGTGATACGTATAATGTCGCCAATTTCGGCTCCGGCCTTTTTTAAAAATTTTAGTGCTTCCCCTTTGTAACCTGGAAATTCTTCACTCAA
>JACUTO010000189.1 GCA_014859755.1 Candidatus Bathyarchaeota archaeon | reverse complement strand
GACTACTATTTCTGAACTGTTGATGGTCTGTTAGTTTTGGTTGTTGTGAAGAAAAAATGATTACAAGCAAAATCAAAACACGCCATTGGTTTCTCTTTATTCTGCTCGTGGTCGGTCTTGTTTTGTCTCTCATTGGTCTCGCTTTATCCTTTGGCGAACAATATCATGTTGTGGCTGAAGAATTTCGTTTAGTCTTTTGCCTTTCAGTATTTGGAACGATTATCTTTGCTATTTTGTTGATAATCGGGATGATGTATTTGCAAAGGTGGAGAGGATCACCAAAACCGTGAAAACTGAAACAAGGCAAAAACAGGCTGCCACCGTGTGACCCCCACCAGCAAGAGAAAATATTATGCTCTAGTTATCTAAGTTCGGCTAATACTCTCGTAATCTCATCGGAGTTCATCCCAATTGCAGCAGAGACTCTATTTATCTCTTCTTCTGTGAAGCCACGTACCGTTTCTCTTAACTTCTCTTCGGGATAAATGGAGAGAAGATAGGTTTTCAGCTTTGTTATGTTCACATCAGAGAACCAGAGAAGAGTGTAGATATCTGCTATGTCCTTGATTCTCTTGTGTTCCTTATCCCGGTTGATTACGGAGCACAACTTCATTGCTAAAAGCACCTGTGGTTTCGGCAGCAAAATGCTTCTTCCAAAGAAACTGGCAACAGTGCAGATTCTATCGGCAAAAACCAAAGATAGAAGAGGCTCGTCGATCGGGACGAATCCAAATATATCCTTAATCTTCGGATGAATGTAATCAACAACAGGATCCACGTAGAGCTGAAAGATTCGATACAGTGGAAGCCTAGCTGACTCTTCCGGCGTCAATTCCCTCCCAGTCTCCAAGTCAAAATCCTTCAAAAATCTGAAGCTAACAGACCTAAACCCCATCTCCTCAATAAGACTGATGGCAACAGAAAAATCCGACTTCCTTAGCTGTTCCTCGGACCAGCCTCTATCTATATGAAAACCTATGTCAATGTCTCTAGATCCAATGTACTTCCTTCCATTGAGCCTCTCAAAGTTTCTATCCACAATCTGATAGGTTGCCCAACCTCCGAGAAGACACACATCACCTTTGATCTGCCTGAAGACTTTTCCCAGATATCTTTCTGAAATGGCTATCTCATTCGGCTCGTAAAGCATGTTGTATCACCTTTTCGAGAAGTTTCTCCCCAGCTTCCACACAGACGCTTCCCTCATCAAATAAGTCGACAATTAACTGAGGAAGCGAGACCACTTTCAATCCACGCCTTTCAAACGAACCATAGAACACGTGGCAATCTGCTAAAAGTAGTCTTACATTGCCCTTTCCAACAAGACCGTCCTCAACTATAAATTCATGCCACCGCTCTGCATCCTCCTCTCTGACGTACAAGTCTATGCGCGAAGGAAAAAGATAATGCTGAACCAGATTTTCAGCCTGATAAGTTGTAAGCGCATACTGCAACCTTGTTCTCCTAAGTAAGCTGAGGGGATCTCTGTGCATGTATTCTCTTCTATCAGCCTTCGTCTTCACCTTCTGCCAATACCTCACAAGACCTTCATAGTCTCTCACTCTTGTCCCCTCTACCAACATCATCACTTCAAGCTTGCCCAAGAATTCATGAACCCAAGAAAACGAGCACCCAGCCTCCTTAGCCACCTTGTACATAGTAAGCGCGCCACCCGGCTCATTCAAAAGTATCCTCAATATGCGTTCCCGAACCCAGCCTCTACGTTTCACATTGTTCGCCCAGAATGTATCGGTAACTCTTATGATTAATAAGGTTTACCGATATATCGGTAACCGCAGAGTTTTAAATATGTTACCGATACCCCTCTTCCCAGCAACAATAATGGAAATACCCGCCAATTCAAGTCTCGTGCAATTTCAATTTCCTGTGAAATGAAATGTTTCCAATCCAGTGATTTGTTTCGTTTCAAATAGCTTCTATGTTAAAAATATAGGAGGGCCTACCATTTTTTTGCCCGCACGAAAAAATCGCAACAGATTGCGTATCCTAGTTAAGAGAATCAGCTATGTACAAGAAAAATAGGATAGAGTTATGGTTTCTTAGTTGCTGCTTTTTCTAGCGCGGTTACGCCTGGTAGCTTTTTGCCCATTAAGAATTCTATTAGTGCCCCACCTGCTGTGCTTGTGTAAGAGATTTTGTCAGACAGATTAAGCTCTTGTAGGGCTGCTACTGTGTGCCCGCCACCCACAAGAGAGAACGCTTGCGAATTTGCCACTTCCTCAAAGATCTCTTTTGTTCCATAGATGAATTCACTGTTTTCATAAACTCCCACAGGACCGCTGACTACGATTGACTTCGCACTCCTAATAATCTCAGCATAGGCTTCAACAGTTCTCGCTCCAACGTCAAATATCGGATAATCCACAGGCAGTTCATCAACAGAAACCTCCTTACGCTTACCATCCACTTCCACCGCAACATCCAAAGGAACCCTAATCTTGTCCGGATACCTCTCCATAAGCTCTTTTATGCCAGACACAAAACCCAAAAGTTCCTTACGCTCCAAGAAATCCATGTTCGGCTTCCCAAGATCAAAACCCCTCGCCACCAGAAAAACGTGACCAGCAACACCACCCGTAAGCACGAAATCAGCTATGCCGTTGTCCAACACGTACTTTGAAATTTCAAGCGCATCATCAGCTTTTGCTCCGCCCAAAATAAATACGCATGGCTTTTCCGGATTCTCCAAAACTCTGCGTAAAGATTTCAATTCTCTCTCCATAATGCGACCTGCAACACTTGGCAACACAGCTGTGAAGCCTACAATGGACACGTGGGCTCTGTGTGCTGCTGCGAAGGCATCGTTGACAAACAAGTCAGCCAAAGGCGCAAGCTTTTCTACCATAAGCTTCTTTGCATGCTCTTCAGGCATTCCCTTCTTTCTTTCATCAGCATAAGTTCTAACATTCTCTAACACGAGCACTTCACCAGACTTCAGCGATTTAATGGCTCTTTGGGCTTTTTCACCGAAAACATCATCAACATACTTAACAGGGTTGCCGAGAATTCTGCCCAAAATCTCAGCATGCTCCTTCAACGGAATAAAATCAGGTTCGCCAGGCCTACCTTGATGCGCCAAAACCACAAC
>JACUTO010000010.1 GCA_014859755.1 Candidatus Bathyarchaeota archaeon | reverse complement strand
AGTTAAATCAGAATGAGGTGCGTGGAGTCATCGGCCACGAGTTGGGACACATCAAACACAAAGATTTTGTCGTGATGACTGTACTTTCTGCGTTACCTCTTATCGCTTATTTGATCGCACGACTAACCTTTCGAGTTGCGTTGGCTACTGATGGTGGAAAGAAAAAGGGTGGAGAAGTAGCCTTCAGGGCTCTGCTTTTCGTCGCCGCGGCTATTTCCTACGTAGTTTACATAATCACGCTTTTGTGTGTCATGAGGCTAAGTCGCCTGCGAGAACACTATGCTGACGCCTACTCGGCCTACGTGACAGGAGAACCAAGCCAGCTGGGAAGCGCCTTGACCAAAATTACTTACGGTTTGTCGCTTTCGCCGAGGCCGCCTCATGGTGCCAGAACCTTGTATATAGGTGATCCAGCTTTGGCGAAACAGGAATGTCGAGGGATAATGCAACGAAAAGAAGAGTACGACTTAGACAAAGACGGTGTTCTCGATGAGAGGGAGCTTGAGCTGGCTATGGAGAGGGAAGCCAAATCTAGGTGGACGACCGTTAACACATGGTTTGCAACTCATCCTGCTACTTACCAGAGAATCCTCTTGTTACGTGAAATCGAGAAGGAAATGGAAAGCGGCAGATACAGTAGCGACCACATCTACATACATGTATAACGCGACTAAACGTAGCTTTTCTGAACTTCCCTCGTTATAAGTGCCATGTCAAACTTGAAGTACAGAGCGGTTATAGTTTCAATGACCTTGAGCTCATGGATGGGATCGACCGCTGAAGGAGAATCATATGTAACTGACGCTGGTCCAACCCATAATTTCTGTCTTCCCTGCGAATCTTTGTGAAAGTCTATTACAGCCGCCCAGCTGATTAGTTGAGCTATCTCCGGTTTTCCTCCTTTAAGGCTTGGTATGACTCTGAGAGAGAGTAATGGAGTTTCCTTGGGGAGGATGGCCTCAATTAGGGGTCCTTCCGCCCTAGCGTTAGGAAACATAGTTAAGGTCAGTAGGCGTTTTCCTTTAGGTCTCTCCAGCACCCCTGTAACGGTGTTGTATTCTTTTTGCAAGTCGATGTGAGCGAGTTTCTTTGGTGCTCCAACAACTTCGCGTCCAGCCGCTAGTGCAGCGTCGTTCGTCACGTAGATGTACGGAATGTAGTATCCCATATTGCCCTTGAGGTCTTTGACTTGTATGACTAACAGGGCTTCATAGTATTCTCCGAGCGTTGAGAAGGGATAGTGTGATATCCAATACCCGCCTTGAACGGGTTTGCTGTAGGGCTCGAGTCCTTCCGGCAAGAGTTCCTCTGCTGTCTCGTCGAATGTAACGAAGGCTGCTACGGCTTCGCAGTCATCATATTCCCAAGGCGATTCATCGTATAACGGAGAATCTAGGGGCATAGAATACCCCTTTGGCTTACCCTTAAGCATTAGGCTATCAACCTCCTTTCTATTATCTCGTCCGCTATGGTTAAGCGGTTTATCTCGTTTGTTCCCTCGTATATCTGAGTTAACTTAGCGTCTCTTAAGTCCTTCTCAACTCCCATGTCCTTCATGTAGCCGTCTCCACCCATTATTTGAATGGCTTCTATCGCTACTTCCATCGCAACGTCTGAAGCGAAGACTTTAGCCATGCTTGGCTCGATTAAGGACGGCGGATACTCAATCTCCGCTCTAGCGCACGCATCATAGATTAGCATCCTTGCAGCCCTTATCTTCATAAACATATCTGCGAGCTTCAATTTGATGGCTTGATGCCTGATAACGGGTTTACCACCTTGAATTCGTTCACTAGCATATTTCAACGCCTTTTCGTAGGCGCCTCGCGCAATCCCAAGCGCAATCGCGCCTACTGGGCCACGGGAATAGGCTAGGGTGTATTGGCTTAAGAGCCATCCCATTCCTTCATCTCCAATCCTATTCTCTACAGGCACCCTAACATCCTCAAGGATTATCTCCGAAACTGGATCAGCCCTTTGTCCCATCTTGTCCTCCACCACTCCTATAGAGAACCCCTCAGAGTCCGTAGGCACAACGAAGCAAGTCCACGCCTCTACTCCTCGTTTTATATCCATAGTAGCGAATACAGTAATGAAATCCGCTATGGGGGCGTTACTGATGAACCTCTTTGTCCCATTTATCACGTATTCATCACCCTCCCTTCTAGCGACAACGTTAAGCCTAGGAAGTGTAGGCTCCCATTCTTCGAGATACTCAGCGTCTGATCCCACATCTGGTTCTGTTATGGCAAAAGCCCAAATCTGGGGTTCCCCTCTTTTCTCAGCTTCAGCTATGGGTTTCAGCCACTTCTCCATTATCTCTGGATCAGCAGTAGCGACGATCGGAGCTTGACCAAGCCAATGGGCTCCGAACATAGAAGCTAATCCTCCGCAAACGGCACCGATCTCCTCCAAACAAACAGCGGCTCCAAGACTTAAGTAACCTTGACCTCCTAGGGGCTCAGGAACTGCCAAGCTTGTTAAATTTAGTTTTCCAGCCTTCTTGAATAAACCGCGAAGCACCTCGTAAGTAGTTCCAGTCTTGGCTCTGTCTAGTTCAGGGGCTACGGGCTTTAGCTCCTTTTCCGCAAATTCACGAATAGCATCACGCAACTGTTTTAACTCTTCGGTAAGCTCAAATTTTAGCACCATGTAAAGCTTCCCTCAAACTAATGATTCTACATTAATAATATAAAAGATTGAGGCAACGTAAGATAACAGTATCAGTTTAAGCACTTTACAGAAACGCTTCTCCGACTTTACACATTTCAAATAGTTCTTAGTTTACAATAGTAGCGTGCTATGTCCAGGCGACCTAGTATAGAGCCTCCCAACCACTGTTGAGTTATTTTGACATCGCGCCAGTGCTTTTCAACGTCATAAGGCCTTGAATAGCCATTGGATCCCATCAACCTTTGCGCTTCGTCAGTGACTCTAACTCCTACATCCGCAGCATATACCTTCGCGATCCTAGACTTCGCGATCATCTCGGAGGACCACCGAGGCCCATAGATCTCAGGGTGGTCAAACATACGAGCGACGCTTAAGGCGTAAGTCCTAGCGGTCTCGATCGCGATGGCCATGTCAGCTAATATTCCCGCGTTTACGGAGTGCTCTTTGATAGGCTTTCCAGCTACAACTCTTTCACTAGCGTATTTTGTAACAATTTCGAAGGTATTTTGGGCGGGCCCTATGGATATTCCAGCCGAACCAATGTTGCCAACGACTATCATTTCGCGAAGAAGGTTGGCGTCATCTCCTGGGCCTGCTACTCGATATCTCTTCGGGACTCTCACATTATCAAAGTGAATTGTGCAGTTCCTGTCGGCAGCCATTCCAGCCTTAACTTCAAAATCTTCAAAGTCAAGGCCTTTAGTGGGCGCTGGAACGTAGATGAGAGCTATGCCTTCCTCTCCTAGGTCTGGATCAGTCGTACAGACTGTTAAGTAAAGTGAAGCTATTCCGCTGTTAGTCGGCCACTGTTTTTCGCCGTTTATGATCCATTCATCTCCTTCAAGTGTGGCTGTTGTCTTTATCGTCCGCCCCTTCATTGTCTCGATATTTTCAATGTCACAACCTCCTTGGGGCTCTGTCATAGCAAAGCAACCGAAGTGGTGCTCCTTCCCGCAGAAAATCTTTGCAAATTCCTCTAGTAAATCCTCTCTTCTGTAGGGTTCGAATACGATTGGCGCAAAAATCCAATCTGTACATAGAGTTGCAACACACATTCCGCTGTCTCCTCGGGCTAATTCCTCTATAGCCCAGTAGAAACTCTGGAAAGAGGTAATGTCCAATCCCCCATATTTCTCTGGGAACATCATACGTTGGGCTCCAAAATCTGCTAAAACTTGTTTCATAATTTGCTCGATGAGTTTGTGTTCTCGTTCGTCTGTGTCCACTTGTTGTCTTATGGGCATTATAACTCCGTCGACGAAACCCCGTGTGGCATCCCGCAGTATCGCATCCTCTTCTGTCATAAACTCTTTTAGACAGATATGTTTTGGTATGGCTAGTTTTGACATTTTTTCACCCCAGACCATCTATGTCTTGAAATTTTTTATAACTCTACCGTGGTGGGATTTTTCTGAGAAAATAAGCGGTTTGAAGGAGAAACGAATCTTTGACCTAGGCTATGCCGAAGAGTGTTCTTACATAATTAAGTTTGTTTTGATCTGAGTATCTTTCTTCTGCTGTCCTCTCCCGGTTTTAACAGTTCTTCCACAATTTTGAATTGTCTTTCGTATATGTGGCAGTTCTTTGAGTGGAAAATGAGTTTGCCGGTTTTGATGCCGAGGTTTCCCCTTCTGTTGATTTCTGACACCAAGGCTTCGTTGAATATCTGGATTCCAGCTATGTTGGCGGGCAGTCCAGCGTAGGCGTCCCATGATCTGAAGTAGCAGGTTAGGTGCATCTGGTTGTCGTGTATTTCTGTGTCGATTAAGCTGAGGCATGGGGGCTCGTGCTTTCTATCATCCAAACGCTTCTTGATGTCTTCTGGCAGCCGAATCGCAAGGGTTACCTGTCTGTCTCCCCGCTCCTCCAAATATCTCCTAATGGCTTCTTCTACCTGATCAACTGGCTCCCTTAGTCTGCTACCATATGTATACGTCTCTTCCTCAATCACACCAGACCACAAATACTTCAAGGCGTACCATTGCACATACTTCATGTCGCAGGGAGCCCTGTCATCCACCAAAGGACGGTTCTCAGGATGCGTGATCTCTATGCTCAAGTTCAGCTTTTTCGTCTTGGAACGTTCCGACCCGTATCCAACCTCAAAAGAGTCTCCCTTATACCATATCTCATGTAAAACCTTGTACCAAGCGTCTGGACAATCAAAGGCTTGGATTACAACGTACTTCACTGGGTGAATCCCTCGATCTACTTTACTAACTGATAGACAACTGTTAAATTGCTTTCTGCAGGCGAAATCTAAGAGCTAAAGAAGCTTATCTATCTTAGGAACGTTCTACCCGTCGATTTGGGAAAGGTTAAATAATACTCTTGGTAATTGAGTAAAATCTTAATCTATCTTAGAGGTCGTGAAGATTGGCTAAGAAAGCCTTAGTTGTGAAAGCAAAGGAATTGAAAACAGATATTGCTGTCATAAAAGACTTTGAAGTGTCCATCGGCAGAATTTTTGATGAAACATGGACTGAACCGGTTGGTCCAACCCCCTTTCCGTCCATAATTGATCTGAGGGAATGGGACTTCAAACTTCTGCAGCGGTACAAGCCCTTCTATCTGCCCTTCTGCGACGTCTGCTGCCTCTGCACCTTCGGAAAATGTGACTTAACAGGAGACAAACGTGGAGCCTGCGGACTGAATATGGCAGCCCAGCAATCGCGCATAGTCCTTCTCGCCTGCTGTATCGGAGCTGCTACCCATACTGCACATGCTCGGCACCTAGTTGAACACTTAATAGAGAAATACGGTCGAAACTGTCCCATTGACGTTGGAGGCGTAAGCGTCGACGTGGAAGCTCCCGTGACCCGCCTAGTTTGCGGCATCAGACCTAAAACGCTCAAAGATTTGGAGGATGCCCTCGACTATTGCGAGGAACAGGTTACACATCTTCTCTCAGCCACTCACACCGGGCAGGAGGGAAGCAACCTAGACTTTGAGTCCAAAGTTCTCCATGCAGGAATGGTAGATCAGGTTGGCATGGAAATCGCGGATTTAGCGCAGATTTCAGTTTACGGTTTTCCAAAGGGCGATCCTGAAGCTGCCCTAACCGAGATAGGCTGGGGCGTAGCAGATGTCTCTAAACCTGTGATCTTGGTCATCGGTCATAACGTGCCGTCCGCAGTTGGGATAATCGACTACTTAAAAGACAAAGGAATGTACAACGCCGTCGAGGTCGTAGGCATATGTTGCACCGCTATCGATATGACCCGGTATAGTCCCTCCATGGCTAAAATAGTGGGTCCTATATCTTGGCAATTGCGTTTTATTAGGAGTGGATTACCTGATCTAATAGTAGTAGACGAACAGTGCATCCGCGCGGACGCATTAGTTGAAGCCCAAAAAGTCAAGACGCCAGTAATTGCCTCAAGCCCGAAAAACTGTTTAGGACTCGAAAACAGAACAGAAGGCCTAGCAGAGGAGATAATATCGGATCTGGTGGAAGGAAAAGTCCCTGGAGCACTCATTCTGGACCCAGAAAAGGTTGGAGAAGTTGCCGTTGAGACTGTAATGGCTGTTGCCCCAAAACGCAAGAAATTCAACATTATCCCGGAAGTAGAAGAAATCATTAAAGCTGCTCAAGAATGCACGCAATGCAACGAGTGTATGCGAGCCTGCCCAAACAACCAACCCATCCCCGAAGCTATGAAAGCAGCAGCAAAGGGCGACCTTAACCCACTTGCTGAAATCCTCGAAAATTGTGTCGGTTGCGCCCGTTGCGACAGCGCTTGCCCCAACGACTTCCCCTTGCACAGCTTTATGGTGAAAGCTGGAGAAAAATCGTTGATGGAAGAGAAGTTTAAGATACGGGTTGGACGGGGTGCAATTCAAGACGTGGAAATAAGGGAGGTTGGCGGACCCATAGTTCTCGGCGAGATTCCTGGGATAGTGGCTCTAGTAGGATGCGCCAACTACCCCCATGGCGGGAAAGAGGTTGCAGAGATCGCTGAGGAGTTCGCGAAACGCAGGTACATCGTTGTCGCCACTGGATGCGCTGCCATGTCCATGGCTATGGTTAAAGACGAGGAGGGAAAAACCATCTACGAGAAATATCCGGGCTCCTTCGAGGCTGGTGGCATCCTAAACGTGGGTTCATGCGTTTCCAACCCCCACATAGCCGGGGCAGCCATCAAAATCGCGAGCATCTTCGCAAAGAGAAATCTGCGGGCTAATTACGAGGAGATTGCTGATTACGTCCTCAACCGGGTGGGGGCGGTGGGGGTCGCTTGGGGTGCCATGTCTCAGAAAGCCGCCTCAATAGCCTCTGGCTTCTGGAGGCTTGGGGTGCCCGTGATCGTTGGACCCCATGGATCTAAGTATCGGCGCATGCTCCTTGGAAGAAAGGACAAGGAGGAGGATTGGTACGTATACGACGCCAGAACCGGCGACAAAGTCTATGGAGGTCCAGCTCCTGAGCATCTCTTTACTACAGCTGAGACTAAGGAAGAAGCTATGGTAATGATAGCAAAGTTTTGTATGAGACCTAGCGACACCACTAAGGGTCGTGCCATAAAGTTGACCCACTATATCGATCTACATAAGCGCCTCTACGGTGTCATGCCTGGCGACATACATCTCTTCGTCCGAAACAAGGCCGATATACCCATCACTATGAAAGATGAGATTCTCAAGATTCTGGAGGAGAAGGGATGGAAGGAGAAGAGAATTCCGGACCCAACGCTCCTACCTAGACTCATTAGACATAGGA
Organism: Candidatus Bathyarchaeota archaeon; assembly: GCA_014859755.1. Classification (GTDB taxonomy): domain Archaea; phylum Thermoproteota; class Bathyarchaeia; order Bathyarchaeales; family Bathyarchaeaceae; genus Kmv02. Next base: position 11,407 of record JACUTO010000010.1, on the reverse strand, counting down.
AAGGTGAGTGACATGGGTGTGAAAGCAGAACCGTGGCAGAAAGCCGAGATCGCGGGTCCCAAGAAGGCTCTCCTCATCTTGAAGCCTGAGGTAGTTGTCGCGATGGTGAAGAGGGCGAAGCGTCCCATCCTCGTCGTTGGACACCTAGCCGCTGAGGATTATTCAGACGATGTCAAAATGATCGATTACGCGATCCGCATGAGTAAGACCACGGGAATCCCTGTGGTTGCTACAGCGCACACGACAACCGAATTTATTAAGAGAGGTTTTCAGCCCGCTGGTTGGATGCCTGCGATGGACATTGGTAATAGACTTCAAGATCCAGAATGGAAAGGTTTAGACGGAAAGGGTCCATATGATCTCGCGTTGTTCATGGGACTCCCCTACTACATGGAGTTTGTAATCTTAGCCGGACTAAAACATTTTTCCACAAACCTTAAGACCCTAAGCCTAGACAGATTCTATAATCCCCACGCAACGTGGTCTTTTCCAAACCTTTCGGTTAAGGATTGGAATGAAAGTTTTGAATTGATCATAAACAAATTAGGAGGAAAGTGAAAAAATGTCCATGTTTGAAGACATCCCAGTAGACGTCGGAGTGATCTACGAAGGAGAAAGAATTCGAAGAAAAGACATGTACGTGGAACTCGGAGGCCCAGATCAAGAAGCTAAGTTCGAACTCGTGAGAGTCAAGGGCTTGGATGAAGTGGAAGACGAGAAAATAACGGTGGTTGGACCGGACCTCAAGGACGTGAAAGAAGGAAGCAGCATTCCCTTCGGAATCTACATCGAAGTTGCCGGCAAAAACGTTGAAGAGGAACTCGAAGGCGTCATCGAGCGACGCATCCACGAATACTGCAACTTCATCGAAGGCTTCATGCACCTAAACCAACGCTACGACATTTGGCTACGACTAAACAAAAAATCCTTCCAAAAGGGCCTAAACTCCTTCAATTACATCGGAAAAGTCTTGACAAAGCTCTATAAAAGCGAGTTGCCTTTCATTGAGAAAATACAGATAACCTTCATGACCGATCCAGACAAGGTTCGGAAAATGTGGAAGGAGACTCTGAGCATCTACGAAGCCCGCGACGCCAAGGCCAGAGGAATGAAAGACGAAGAAGTTGACACCTTCTACGGCTGCACGCTGTGTCAATCCTTCGCCCCAACACACTGTTGCGTGATCACACCCCAAAGGTACGCTAACTGTGGAGCCATCAGCTGGTTCGACGGCAGAGCCTCGGCGCGAGTCGACCCAAAAGGTCCAGTGTTTACAATTGAAAAGGGAGAGGTGATTGATCCTGAAAAAGGCGAGTATGCCGGTGTCAACGAAGTTGTCAAAAAGAAGACTTTAGGAGCAGTCAATCGGGTTTGGTTGTACACAGGCTTCGGCTACCCCCACACCTCATGCGGTTGCTTCGAGGCAGTTGCCTTCTATGTTCCCGAGGTAGACGGCTTCGGAATAGTTCATAGAGGATTCAAAGAAGTAACCGTAAACGGACTGCCCTTCTCAACCTTAGCCGACTCCACTGCCGGAGGCAGACAGATAGATGGCTTCCACGGCATATCCATCGAATACATGAGATCACCTAAATTCCTTCAAGTCGATGGCGGCTGGAACCGCATAGTCTGGATGCCCGCATCTGTTAAAGAACGGATCAAAGACTTCATACCCAAAGAAGTCGTCGATAAGATAGCTACAGAAAACGACGCAAAAGCAGTTGACGAATTAAGAACTTTCCTTAAAGATCATGAGCATCCGGTGGTTCAACAATGGAAAGAAGTGCCAGTTGAAGCCGAACCCGAAGTAGAAGAAGCCCTAGCTGCGCCAACGGTTCCACTTCCAACGACGGCAATATCCGCAGGCGGATTCAAAATAATTCTCAAAAACGCAAAAATCCACGCAGAGAAACTCATCATTAAACGTGAGAAGGAGAAGAGGTGAAAAACCGTGGGGGAAGGGGAAAAGAAGACTGGCATCAAGCTCGACCCTGAACTCCTTGATCTTCTAACCAATTTTGAAGAAATGGAACTCGAAGACGTGGAAATAGAACTCGGAGACCTGGAACTCTGGTTTCAGCCAGGAGCAGTAGTTGCCGCTCCAGGGGTTCTTGCACCACCAAAAGTGAAGCCTACAACCATTCTCGAAGCCCCTTTCACACTCCCTATCGACACGTATCCCGGACAAATCGCTGAGGTAAAGCTCGGAGCAACCAAAGGCGAGGGAGGAACCCGAGGAAAGTCCATTATTGTAGGCGGAGAAAAGTCGCCAGCTTTCTACACATTCGAGACCCCCATGCCTCATCCTCCAGTGATCTCCTTCGACGTTTTTGACTCAAAAATTCCCTTGGCAAAAGCCGTGAAAATGCACGTTAAGGACGTCCTGGAAGACCCTGCAGCATGGGCTAAACTTTCAGTTGACAAGTTCGGCGCAGACATGATCACCCTACACTTAGTCAGCATAGACCCCCTTAACCCAAAACCCTCAACACCAAAGGAAGCGGCAAAAACCGTGGAAAACGTGCTGCAGGCAGTGGATGTGCCCCTCATCATAGGAGGTTGCGGAGACCCCCATAAAGATCTAGAAGTTTTTGAAAAGGTAACAGAGGTAGCTGAGGGAGAAAGACTACTCATCAGCACCGTAACCTTGGACATGGACATTGAACGAACGGCAAAGGCCATCAAGGAACATGGACACGTCGCACTAGCCTTCACTCCCATGGACCTGAATCAAGCTAGGCAACTGAACCGTAGACTCTTCGAGTTTCTTCCAAAGGAGCAGATCGTAATGGATACGACGACGGCGGCCCTCGGCTACGGGCTAGACTACGCATTTACCCTTATGGAACGCGCCCGCCTAGCTGGTTTAATGGGGGATCCAGAGCTTCAGCAACCCATGTCTTCTGGAACAACCAACGCCTGGGCTGCGAGAGAAGCATGGCAGAAAATGGATCCAGAGTGGGGTCCACGGGAACTTCGAGGACCGATTTGGGAAACCGTGACAGCGTTGACTCTTTTGTTAGCTGGCGTTGACTTGTTCATGATGATGCATCCGGCAGCCGTTAAAACGCTCAAAGACGTCATTAAGGAACTAACGGGAAAGAGGGGCAGGGGAGAAGCCGGAAAGATTGCTAACTGGATAGCTACAAAGATTTGAGGGACGGGTGAATAGGCGTGACAGAAAGAGAAGTTAAGAAGGTTGGAGTAAGGGAACTAAGCCCCATCGACGTTTACATGTTACTTCCCAAAACAAACTGCAAGGAGTGCGGAGAAGAAAACTGCATGGCTTTCGCAACCAAAGTGGTTAACAGAGAAGTTGTCGTAATGCAGTGTCCTCCGCTTTTAAAGAAGGAATACGAAAAGAACTACAAACAACTATCAGAAATGCTCAAGCCAGCCATCAGAGAGGCTACAATCGGCGCAGGCGACGGCGCGGTCACTATTGGCGGCAAACTCGTCATGTATCGCCACGAGTTCACATATTTCAATCCAACAGCCATCGCCATCGACGTCACAGATGAGATGCCTGATGAAGAGTTGTTGGGCAGAGTGAAGAAAACCCAAGAGTTCACATACGAGTATATAGGCACAGCGTTAAAACTCAACATGATAGCCGTCCGATCCACTTCTAACGACCCCGAGAAATTTAAATCCACAGTGAAAAAAGTGGCAGAAAACACGAACTTGCCTCTCATTCTCTGTTCATTCAATCCAACAGTAGTTGAAAGCGGTTTGATGGCCGTTTCGAAACGAAGGCCTCTGATCTACGCTGCCACCAAGGATAACTGGAAGGACATGGCGGAACTGGCGTTAATGTACGATTGCCCCCTAGCCGTTTTCGCTCCAAACGATCTCACTCTCCTGCGATCCTTAGTCAAAACTTTGACAGAGTACGGCGTCGAAGACTTGGTGTTGGACCCAGGCACCTTCCCCAGCGAAGGACTTGAAGACACCATTAACAACTTTACCATGATCCGTCGAGCAGGATGCAATAAGGGCGATGAGTTACTAGGCTATCCGTTGATTGGAACTCCGATCGTTGCGTGGACAGAGCCAGCGGGCGCTCCAGAGGTAAGCGCTTGGAAGGAAGCCTATGTTGCCTCAATGCTCATCACCCGATACGCCGACATTCTAATCATACACAGCACAGATGGATGGGTACTTCTGCCGACAACCATCTTGAGGCAAAACATTTACACGGATCCGAGAAAGCCGGTGGCTGTGGAACCTGGAATAAGGATTTTCGGAAAGCCTGATGAAAATTCACCGGTGATGTTCACAACCAATTTTGCCCTAACCTATTACACGGTGGCGTCAGACATAGAATCCGCCGGTATAGACTCTTACCTGCTCGTGGTTGACTCTGAGGGAATAGCAGTAGACAGCGCTGTTGCCGGTCGAAAACTAACCGCTGAAACGGTAGCAGAAGCCATCAAAGAGAGTAAGGTAGAGGAAAAGGTGAAACACAGAAAACTGATCATACCGGGCAAGGCAGCACGCCTAAGCGGAGAAATCGAAGAGCTCTCTGGTTGGGAAGTTCTAGTTGGACCAGGAGACTCATCAGGCATTCCAAAATTCCTGCAAGAAAAATGGGGAATACAATAGTCTTAGAACTTCATGATTTGCCTAACCACTCTCTGAACCCTATCCATGGCTTCTGAAATCTTTTCCATGGAGTTAGCACAGGAGATTCGAGCATGTTTTTCTTCCCTCATGGAGAAGGCGGTTCCGGACATAGCCGCCACTTTAGCTTTCTCGATAAATCGCTTCACGAAATCCGGAGATTCGATGTTTGGCGCGCGCATTGAGAATTAAAAAACTTGTGGACTTTAACCAAGTCATTCGCCGTATCGTTTAAGATACTTTTCCGCGGTTGGGAAAATCGACTTCAACCTATCACATCTTTTCTTGGAGTTAATGTTGTGCAGAAGACTCAAAACGTCTCTTGGCGTGCTAAACTCTTCTACTTTGCTGTTGGGGCGCTTTCTGCGGACACGGATACAGTTGTCTACGATGCAGTTGAAGACGCAGGCTGTGCAATAGACACATAAATCTTCGACGATGCCGATTTCTCCAGCTTTCCAGTAGAGGGCGTTGGTGGGGCATGCTTTCACGCATAAATTGCACTCTATCCCCTTGCAAGTTCTCATGTCGATCTCTATGCTTCCCTCTTCGAAGTATTCTTTTACTCCCATTGACTTGAGAAGCTCAGCTCTTTTCTCCTTCTTTTCCTTCTCTTTCTTCTCGGAAGCTTGTAGGAGGAGATCATAAATGTTCGCGCCTGAATTTTCGGTTTTTTCAGACATGTTAACTCGGCTCCTCCCAAGCCTCCTTTTTTACGGTTGTGTCAGAGTTGTACATTAATCAGGGAATACTACGTATTTATTTCGGATAAATGCTTAGAAAGGCGGCACTAGAGACACTCGTGATGCAAAGTGGTTAACAAATATAAAGCGGTTGCGGTTACGACGCGATATTGGAGACAAGGAGAAGACTACCTTAAACAAGTAGTTAGAGCCATAGAAAACAAAGTAGAAGACGGAGATTTTGTAACAATCTCTGAAAAAGCTATTTCCACAGCGCTGGGCAACATAATTGACGAAAGTGTTGTTCAGCCAAGCAGGTTTGCGCGTTTTCTAGCCAAATATTGGATGCGTTTTGTCTGGCCCTACATTCTCGGACCACTCTGCCATCTAAGAAAAAGGACTATCAAGCGCCTTCGAGCGTACCCAATAGAAGAAGGAAGCGCTCACAAGCAGGTAGCACTAGAACACGGCGGTTTTTTGCAAGCCTTGCTGCAGGGGTCAGAGGGAGCCATCGACGGAAGCAACCTGCCCTACTCCTACGTCAGCCTTCCTCTAAAAAACGCCCAACAAATAGCAAAGAAAATCCAGAAACAAATCAAATCTAAGCTGGGCAAGAAAGTCACCGTCGTAATCGTGGACACCGACAAGACTTATTCTCTAAAAGGATTCCACTTCACTCCTCGCCCAAAACCCCTCAAAGGAATACATTCCTTTGGAGGATTCCTCGCCTACGTGGCGGGAAGATTCCTCAAGTTGGAAAAAAGAGCCACTCCGCTGGCAGTTGCTGGTTCTCAAATAACAACTGAAGGAGCCATTGAAATCGCCAAGATAGCTAATCGATCTCGAGGCTCTGGCGCTGGAAGAACTGTTTGGGATATGGCAAAAACCTTCAGAGTTACCTTGACTGGTGTGACTTGGGAAATGCTTGATGAGATGAAACACCAACCCATAGTTATTATAAGACCCAAGCGTGAATGAGAAGTTATTTGCCCAAGTTTATCTAAATTCTGAAGGGAAGAGAAATGGAATCAATTGTTGAGCAGATGCACATATTTTTTGAACCTCGGTCGGTCGCTGTTGTAGGCGCCTCCCGCAGGATCATGAAGGCGGGACACGTCATCTTCAAGAACTTTGTTGACAACAAGCGAAGAGGCATCTTTAGGGGAGAACTGTACCCGATCAATCCCCACGAAAAAACTATTCTCGGTTACACGTGTCACTCCTCCATCACAGAAATCGATGAGAAAATCGAATTAGTCGTCATAGTTGTTCCCGCCAAAGTTGTTCCACAGGTTATGAAAGAATCCGCCGCAAAGGGCGTAAAAGCGGCTGTAATAATCAGCGCCGGGTTCAGTGAAGTGGGAAACCACGACCTCGAGGAACAAGTAAAGACAATTGCCAAAAACGCGGGAATTCGAGTGCTTGGTCCCAATTGCCTCGGTGTCTACGATTCTCAAACCGGCGTAGACATGCTTTTCCTGCCCGAAACTAAGATTCTCACCACAGGAGACGAAGTGGTCGGAACACCCCGTCCCATGTCGGGTCACATAGCCATCGTTACCCAGAGCGGTGCCTTCGGCGTCGCAGCGCTGGACTATCTAACTGGCAAGCAGCTGGGCATAAGTAAGTTTGTGAGTTTTGGGAACAAATGTGACGTTGACGAGCCGGAGATGTTTAGCTATCTTTTGCAGGACGAGAGAACGCGGGTCATTCTCTTCTATGCTGAGAGTATAGATGCGGGAAGGGAGTTTATGGAAGTTGCGAAGGAGGTTACACAGAGGAAGCCCATTGTTGCTTTAAAGTCAGGAAAAACTGAGGCTGGAGCTAGAGCAGCTGTGTCTCACACAGGAGCCATAGCAGGCTCTGACAAAATCTACGACAGCGTTTTCATGCAGGTCGGCATCCTAAGGGCAAGAGACATGGAAGAATTTTTTGACATGGGCAAAGCATTAGCTTTTCAACCTCCAGCAGCTGGAAAAAACGTTGCAGTAATCACAGACGCTGGCGGACCTGGCATAATGGCGGTTGACGAGTGTGTGGCGAGAGGATTGAACGTACAAAAGCTTTCGGATGAGACAATTCAGAAGTTTGAGGAACTGAAAAGAGAAGGCAAAATTCCGCCTTTTTCAACCAACCTAAACCCAGTTGACCTCACAGGCTCAGCAACTTCTGAAATGTTTGAGTACGGCACCAAAATACTTCTCGAAGACTCTGAAATCCACGGCATCATCGTGCTGGGGATGCATCATCTTCCAGCCTTACAAGAGGATTTCGTCGACCGAGTGGCAAACTTGGCGAAAAACCATACCAAACCCGTTGTGGCCTGTGACATAGGCGAAACCGAAATGGCGCTACACATCCGTTCGAGATTTGACAAGCTAAGGGTTCCCGCCTATTTCTCGCCAGAGGACGCGGCTCGAGCCATGGTTGCCCTCGTTAACTATGGACTCTACCTTAAGAAGTGTGGACGCTTTGAGCAGTATCTAACGACGTTTTTCCAGAATCTTTAAAAACAACACTTAGATGTTTTTGCATCTTCATCAAGGACGTCAAGCTATGCACCTCTACATCATTTACGGAGATGAATACGCTGAACGCGTTGTGGGGAATCTGTGTAATTTGTCTACGTTCTGTCAATCCTGCAGTCTAACATGCTCATACTGTAGACAGCTATACGGCTCCTTTGCCCAAGACATCTACGGGATAGATAAAATGCCTGAAAATCTGCCGCCTTTCATCGAAGAACCTGAGAAATATCTACCAGAACGTCTGCCCAACTGTGACGTGATACTCGCAATTGGAATGCATCCGGATTTGCTGTCAGCAATCCCAACTATAGTTAAGAGAACAAACGCGAAAGCTGTTGTAGTGCCTATTGAGAACAGAAAGTGGTGTCCCACTGGCCTCAGAAGGCAGCTTGAAGAAGAACTAGACGAGGCTGGCGTGGAACATGCTTTTCCAAAGCCCTTCTGTTCTTTAGAGGAGAGTGAGAAGCCGGTTATTGACGGTTTCGTGAAGCGGTACAGGATAGGGAAGCCCTTGGTGGAAGTGGTGGTTACCGATGACATGATTTCTGATGCATGGGTTATTAGGAGTGCGCCCTGCGGTTCCACGTGGTACGTTGTTGAAAAGATAAAATGGTCTAGGATTTCTCAGATAGAGGACACGGTGGCTGTGGCTCATCACGCATACCCCTGCACAGCAAGTATGGACATAGACCCAGAATTCAATGAGCCTATCCTTCACATAGCTGGCTACAACATCCGTGAAGCTGTGAAAGGCGCCATAGAAAGGGGACGTAAACGGCGGAAAGGCGAAACTCAACCCTGTTTTTTTAACCATTGAGCAACGTTTTGAAACAGGGGACTCGTGGACATGTCGATAACGGGCACAATGATCCTCTCTTTGGTCTCTATTAGTGGGCGGTATTCAGGCATGAGGGCGTAACTTACGAAGGCCCAGTACACTTTTTTTTCTTCGATCAGGGCCTTCGCGGCTATCTCGGTTGTTGTGGGTAAAGGGTAATAGACAAAGGCCACTCCATTTGCCCAGTAGACGCCCGTTGTTTTCCCTCCGGCAGCGATGTTAGCAAAGCGTGCCAAGTGGTCGATGGTTGGAAATCGAGTGTGTTCCAAGATTACGATTTCTTTGAAGGGTTCACTTTTAATAGTCGGATCTTTCATATCTCATACTTCCGTCTGCACTCTTGTCGTGAATAAATTAAATAAGAATTTGGGTAATAAAGCGCTTGTGAGACGGTAACGAAATTAGTTGACTACGCTATGGAGGAATCTGTTTGCCAGACATCCGAGTTGCCATCGCCGGAGTGGGTAACTGTGCTTCAGCCCTTGTTCAGGGAGTCGAATATTACAAGAAGGTAGCGGAAGAGGAGAAGGTTCCTGGACTTATGCACGTCAACTTCGGAGGCTACCACATTGGCGACATAAAGTTTGTGACAGCCTTCGAAGTGAACAAAAGAAAGATTGGAAGAGACTTAGGAGAAGCTGTTTTCATAGAGCCAAATGTTTGCGCCAAGTTCGCAGAAGTGCCCAATCTTAACGTGAAAGTTCTTTCAAGCCCTATTCTCGACGGAGTTGCCCCTCACATGAGGGAATCCTTCCAAATCTACAACGAGAAGGAGACGAAGCCAGTAGATGCGGCTGAGATGCTTAGAGAATCTGAAGCCGACATGCTGGTAAATTTTCTACCCGTGGGAAGCTACAAAGCTGCGCGTCACTACGCTCAAGCAGCCCTAGACGCGGGCTGTGCCTTTGTGAACTGCATACCCGAGTTTATTGCTTCCAACAATTCTTGGAGCAAACGGTTTGAGGAAAAGCGACTGCCAGTGGCGGGCGACGACGTGAAAAGCCAGCTCGGAGCCACGATTCTCCACCGAAACTTGATTAAACTGTGTGTAGATAGGGGAATTGCAGTGGAGGAGACCTATCAGCTGAATCTTGGGGGAAACACCGACTTTGAAAACATGACCGTTGAGGAACGGCTGAAAACCAAACGGATAAGCAAAACTGAAGCAGTTACGAGTTTGGTTCCCTACGAGGTTCCGACTAGAATAGGACCATCAGACTACGTTCCCTTCCTCGGCGACAAAAAAATCTGCTACGTCTATATCAAGGGCAAGAAGTTTGGGAATCAACCGGTTACGGTCAAGGCGAAACTGGAGGTGGAAGACTCCCCTAACAGCGCTGGAGTCGTCATCGACGTCATAAGAGCAGTAAAACTGGCTCTCGATAGGGGAGTAGGTGGTCCGTTAACAAGCATCTCTTCCTACGCCTTCAAGCATCCGCCAGTTCAGGTTCCAGATGATGTGGCGAGACAATGGGTGGAAGACTTCATAACCGGAAAACGGGAACGATAAAAGGCGTCCATGGAAGACAACCATGCGCGCGCAAGTCTTTAAATATTTAATAGTAATCTCCGTTGACTATTATGATCGAGAAGTTTGGTAAGGATTATTTTTACGGAAAGAAATAGAATTATTCCAGTTATGACAAGTTAAACCCCTCTAAACAGTTTAAGAGTGTGATCTCTTTCATAAAAAATCAAAAACTTAAAGGTTGATTTTTAGATGTCGGATGTGCGTTCGGTTTGTTGCTTAAAGAAGTTTCTTCGTTTTTCAACGAATTACATGGCTGCGACATTTCTCAATTTGCTATTATAAAAGCCAGGCAGAAAATTCCAAATGCGGATCTTAGAGTTGTAAATATAGAAGCCTTATCGTATCCTGATGATATGTTTGATTGCATCACTGCTCTCGATGTTCTGGAACATACATGTTCCTTCGAAAAAAGTTTCGCAAACTTGGTTAAAAAATTGAAAAGCGGCGGGTACTTAATTTTGTCGGCGCCGATAAATAATTGTCTTAGAAAAATGTTTGGTTTCTTAGACAAAGACAAAACACATATCTCCGTCTTATCCGAATCTGAAATCATTCAGATAATAAATAAACATAAACTAAAAATTATCAGAATAAGACGTTTTTGCCCTTTTCCGATATTCTATAGAATTCCATACATCCCTGCCGCAGTTGAATTAATACTTAAAAAAGGATAATTTTAGGCTCGGCGGCGGAACCTTCGTTCGTCATCAATTTTTCTTTTTTGACTTTTATTCGAATTTTTCCCTTTTCGCCACTACATATACGAAGGCTATTAATAGCATAATCATGTAAGCGATCAGTGCTGTGTGGAATAGCAGCTCGCCTTCAAATGTTTGCAATGTAACTGAGTTATATAGGGTGGTTGCGCCAAAAGTTATCCCTAAAAAGAAGAGGGCAGCTACAAGCAGCACAGACCATTTTCTCATTTTGAGAAGGCCGTAGGCCGTGATCAGGCTTAAAAGCCCTAGAACTCCAATATGTGGAGGTGCAGCGAATTTTTCGCTCACTAAGTAGAAGACCTCAACGGCTCCAGCGATGATGTAGAAAACTGAGAATAGGAACACTACCGGGTTTTCAACCTTGAACTTCGATTTCAACGTCATCTCTCATTCCTTGCACTACCGCTATAATGCGTTAGGTAATAAATTGTTTTCTCAAAATTTGTTTACATGCACACACGCATCTTGAAGTGAAGTGTTCTGGT
>JACUTO010000188.1 GCA_014859755.1 Candidatus Bathyarchaeota archaeon | reverse complement strand
TAGTATTGCTTCTTTCCCACGATCATCAAATCGTTATGCTCAGCGTTGGGAATCATTAGAAAGCGTTTATCCTTTGCCGCAGAATTGTTGTATAGTTCTTTCCCTTCCTCTAGGGGCACGAGTGCATCGTACTCGGCGTGGATAATTAACGTTGGCTTAGAGATTGATCGCAATTTCACTTTGTTTAGGAATTTGCTGTCGTCACTCCAAATAGGATGATTGGACGGAATCAAAGAACCGAAGAAGTATCTGAAATTGTTAGCTGAGCCACTTTCGATTATTAGTCCTCGAACATCATTCTGATAGTGATAAACTACTTCGATAGCCGGAATACTTCCAAGCGAACGACCCATAACAAAAAGACTTTTCCTCGAACCATACTCTTCGACTATTTTACTGAATTCCTTAAAAATTTGATGAGAGTCTTTAATCATGTTAGTTATAGTTGGTCTGCCGTCGCTAAACCCATATCCCCGATAATCTGCTACAAATAGGTTGATTCCAACTTCATTGTAAAACGGTGCAGACCAATCATAATCGTCTACGATCTCACCGTTACCATGAAAGTAAAGCAAGGAAGGACAATCCAACCCCTTCGTATAAAACCGGCATCCAATTTTGATTCCTTTCTCAACCTCTATAAGGTGGTTTTTTGCGTTGGGCTTAGAAGGTTCACGGTAGAAACTTTTTCGCGGATAAAAAATAACTCCAAGTATCGCCGGTCGATCTAAAAATGAAAAGTCGACGTCTTTGTGAGCCATTTCTTCCTTCTGATACTAAGTTAAATTGATTTTTAAGGTTAGCCGTTCAAAAGAAAGACTGTTTAAGACATTTGTGCGCACAGAGCAATTAGAGACACGGAGGAAGTATCATACAAATCTGTCGTGACTTGAACCCAAAAGGTGGTGGACCGGGCGGGATTTGAACCCGCGTCCTCCTGAGTGCAAGTCAGGCGTTCATGCCAGGCTGAACTACCGGCCCACATGGAATCATGCTTTGTTTGATTAGAGAGGCTAAATTTAGGCTTTTCACCCTACTCATATGACGAATTTGCTTTCTCCTATAATAGAGTTTCAGTGAACAAGATTTTCAGTGCGCAAAAAGAAAACGGGGTAGTTCAAACTCTTCCAGAAGCCTTTCAAGAACCGGCAAATGCGTGTAGAGTTGGCTGTGTTTGTTATTTTATTTTGTATTGTCTAGCCACTATCATGGTTGTCGTTAGATAGATGTCAGGTAATACTCTGAGTTTATCTGTCAAGAATTTGTCTAGCTGAGACATTTCCTCGACAAGTACTTTTACCATGGCATCGTATTCTCCGTATACTAGATCTACCTCTTCAACTTCTTCGAAACTGGCAACTTTCTTCAGCACATTTTTCTCTGAGCCTGACTGCAACGTAACTAAAACATAGGCAAGGACAACCATCTTTTGATCCCTTCCAGATACACGTCTATTTTAAGAGAACTTAACTTTTCGTATTCAAATATAAAAACTAGATGTAAAAAAAGAGGAGAACTTAGGAGGGTGCCCGATGATATCTCCTAACATATCGCGTTAAGTCCTTAGAATAGCGTCTTGCATGTTAAACTAAACTTTTTCTATTGCTGTGTGAGGAAGGCGATCGAAAATCTTGGATTTGATGAGATATAAAGGGGGAAGAGGGGAAAAAGGGAAGGGAGAACAATTCTAGAAGACTATTCTATTTATATATTCAACATAAAAAACGAGTAGAACCCAAACTAATGTTACCGAATGTCACCAAGATTGTCAAAAATCGACATAGTCCCCCAATCGCATAAATTTTCTTCTTTGAACAAACTATATAGACCACAAAATCCATACACACTAGACGCCCAAGTTGGGGAGCACGCTTGGACAGGCTGACAAAGCCTGGTTGGTTGTCCAACCGTTAGTTGTGGTCTGTCTCATGAGATCACATCAAGTGAGGTAGATTACGGTTGACAGCTGGATGGTCGACTAAGCCGCGTTGACCTGTTTAGGCTTCGACTCAGCTTGGGCATCTTCATTTTTGGACAATCCACATTTCTGCTGCACCTATTCCCAAGACAATAGCTTCCACAAAACTCGTAGGGTTGTGAGGGCCGAGGCCGGGATTTGAACCCGGGCGCCAGGCTCCACAGGCCTGTAGGCTAACCAGGCTACCTCACCTCGGCCACTTTTGTCGTTTTAGGCTACGTGCTGTTTGATTTAAGAGTTTTCTTGCGAGACTTTATTATAAAGATGCCCGTAATTTGATCTTGGCGAGTTTCTATGTCTGACATCTCCTCATCTGATTTGGCGGTGATCGAGTCCCAGTTGAAGGGCAAAACCCTTCGAATATATTGGTATTTGCTGAGGTCTCCGAGTTCCAGAGTTGGAGTCCGCGAAATTCAACGTTCCCTGGGCTTTTCCAGTCCAAGCGTGGCCTCCCACCACCTAGAGAAGCTTCTTTCGCTTGGTTTGATTGAGAAAAGCATGACAGGAGAATATTTTCTGGTGCAAGAGGTTAAAGTCGGTCTCCTAAGGTTCTTCACCAGGCTGGGGCGTTTCCTTGTTCCCCGTTACCTTTTTTATTCTCTATGGCTCTCCACCATGTTTGTCATCTACCTAACCTTATACTGGCCCAGCGGTTGTATCCACAACATAGCCGCCATAATTTTTGGTTCCATAGCCAGCTTCATCTTGTGGTTTGAAACCGTGAGGCTTTGGAGGGCAAAACCGTTCTGAGCCATGGACAGGGTGTTCTAAAACGTGGACTTAAAAGCGCGTTACCTCTTTTGTAATGGTGGAGACGAATGATGAAAAAAGCTTTGCTATACGTTGCAACCGCTATCTTACTGGGCACAATAACCATGGTCGCTCCATTAATGTTACTTAAACCCACCTATTATGAGTTGATAACTTCTCGTGGTGGAGAAAACGCCAAGAGTTTCCCTGCATTCTTGGAAGCACTGGACGAAGGGGAAGGAACATATGGGGAAGGAGGAGCTTTGGAAAGAGCTGTAAGTCCTTCAAATCTGTCGTCAGCTGGATTGATGCTCATACCCGGTTTCCTTCTTGCATTAGGGGTTTCCCTATACCTCAAGAAACGAATGTTTTAGTGTTCTATTTTTAGTACAGCCTGTTCTA
>JACUTO010000187.1 GCA_014859755.1 Candidatus Bathyarchaeota archaeon | reverse complement strand
CACATATCCCATGCCTATGACCACAATCTCCAAGTTCATCAGGTCTCCACACATTTCAGCCAACTTTTCTTTTTGGGATCGCACCAAGTTTGCGCACGCATTATCGAGACCAACGTTATATCAATTCTGTGCATAATTTAGATGAACTCATAAATTTTCTCAATAATATAACTTTTGCACGGACCCAGTGTATGGTCCTGCTATATATTCTTGTTGTTTTGGCCGCCTTTAAACAGGAAATGCCGATGCCCAAACTTTCAAAGGATTAATTTATTCATCAACAATACGCCAGTCATTTTTTAAGTAGTTGAATGTGGTTGACCGCTGTTTTTAGCTAACCTCCTTCAAAACATTTAGTATATATGCGATGTCGTCTTCATTGACTGAAGGATGGACGGGTAAGCTTAGAACTCGCTTGGAAGCGTCCTCAGCCGTAGGACAGACCGCTTTTCCGTAGCTTAGCTCCTTGTAGAGAGGTTGCCCATAAACCGGAGTTGGGTAATGCACGGCTACACCCACCCCCTTCTCCCTCATGTGCTCAGCAAACCTGTCTCTGTTCACGGGATAGCTTTCTTCCACTCTTATTACATATTGATAAAATACATGTTTCACAGCATCCTTCACGTATGGTGGTGTTAGGCCAGAAATCTTCTCAATTCCTCCAGTTAGGACGCTTGCGTTCTTTCTTCTTATCTCGTTTGATTTATCAAGCTTCTTCAGTTGAACAGACCCAACTGCAGCCGAGGCCTCGCTCATCCGGTAATTGTATCCAAGAATAACATGGTGATACTTTCCCATATCTCCATGATTTATCAGCAAACGAACTTTTCTCGCCAACTCACCGTCATTTGTTGTTATTATTCCTCCTTCGCCTGTCGTCATGTTTTTTGTGGCGTAAAGGCTGAAGCAGCCGATATCTCCCAGGCCTCCCACCTTTTGCCCCTCGTATTCGGCTCCATGGGCTTGGGCAGCGTCCTCCACTAAGGCTATTCCACGATCCTCAGCGATCTCCTTCAAGGCATCCATTTCCGCAGGCTGACCAAATAGATGTACGGGTATTATAGCCTTGGTCTTTGCAGTAATTTTCTCGGCAACATCTGAGGGGTCTATGTTGAAGGTTCTTGGATCAATGTCAGCGAATACGGGTTTTGCCCCTTGATATAGCACGCAGTTGCTGGAGGCTATGAAGGAGAAGGCAGAGGTGACTACCTCATCGCCCGGACCTAGCTTAAGAGCCTTAAGAGCCGCATCTAGAGCCAAGGTTCCGTTTGCCACGGCAACAGCGTGTTCTACACCAATGTACTCTGCAAATTCCTTCTCAAACAATCTTATTCTCTCTCCCTGAACCAAGACACCAGATTCAAAGACTTTTCTTACGGCTTCCAGCTCTTCCCTTCCTAGAACTGGCTTTGCAATCGGTATTGTTCGCCTCAATCCGGTTTTCACTCTCACTTCAAGATATCTTCAATGCCGTCAGATAAATTCCATTTAGGCTCAAAACCCAGAAGCGTTTGTGCTTTGGAAATGTCATAAACGAATACTGGGAAATCGAATGCTCGGGCCGGTTTAATTTCCATCGTTAAATCGCTTTTCATAGCTTTAATGCATAGTTCGCATACATCTTTTATGCTGGTTGCCCTAGCTGAACCAATATTGAATGTGTTACGTACATATGAAGTTTCTAGAGCCAATAGATTCGCTTGAACAATGTCTTTTACGTAAATGAAATCGTTTGTTTGTTTGCCTCCGAAAATGACTGGTCTTTTTCCTTCTTTGAGACGCTTCAAAAACGCCCCAACGGCACCCCAATCTTTACCTTTTCCGTAAACATACCCGTACCGCAAAATAACGTAAGGCAACCTGTTACTATAAAAAATAATCCAATCTTCAGCCTGCTTCTTAGTTAAACCATAAACGCTATCCGGTTCTCTAGCGGCGTCTTCTCGAATGGGAATCGGAACGTTTCGACTATAAACCGAACCTGTGGAACTGTAAACTAATCGTTCAGCCTTTTTCCTGATGCAGATTTGGATGACGTTAAGGGTTCCTTCAACGTTCACTTTAACCGCTTTTTGAGGGTTTTCTCTCGCTTCAGCGAATCTAGGAACCGCCGCCAAGTGTAAGACTTTGTCTCCTTCTTCGATAAGACTTTCAAAATCTTCATCCAATATGTTTGCAGTATGTATTTTACAATGCTCATTTCCACGAAAAAGTGTTTGTAACTTAGAGGTGACGATGTCAACGGCTATCACATCGTAACCAACATTGAGCAATTCTCTCACCGTGTGTAATCCTACGAAACCATTTGCGCCCGTCACGACTACTCTCATTTCACCGCCATCTCCCATGATCTTGAGTGTATAATAAGCATGTGACGACGTAACCAGTGCCATATAAGTTAATATTCAATTTAATTCTTCCTAATGCTCGCACATCTTACTGATTTGCTCACAGATCGGCAGTAGTCTATTTTGTTTAGATTCTAGGAATGGACGCAGATTGCATCTTGAGAAGTTCTGTCTCTAAAGCTTTGACCCTCTCTTCTATCTTACACACCTCATCAATTATTTCGGGGTCCTCAGTCTCGTTCTTCCTCTTCTCATTCGACCTCAAAATCAACCTGATAAACTCAGAATCATAGCTTTCCAAAAGCAATTTAGCATTCGGAATCACACAATGTCCACCAATTACCCCTGGAAAATGGATCGGCCTATCAAATCGCACTCTGTGTGTGTCCTCAAAAAAATCCGTCACCTGATCAAAATCTGCTCCAAATCTTCTCGAAATTCTATGCATTTCTTGGAAACAAGCAATCATCCATGCACGATATGTTGTCTCAAATAACTTAGCCAACTCCGTCTCCACCGGTCCTATCAAAATCTTCGTCTTCAACCCCAATTCTTCGAAGTGCCTACTAGCCAACTCTGCTGACTTTTCATCCACTCCACCAATGTACTTCGTCCAAAACAGCAAATCCCTTTTCATACCCTCCTTGGTCTTATGCATACCCCGGACAGGAGAATGCACCACGTGACCTCCCGAAAGCTCATATACCTTCTCCGTGGTCCCAGGTGGAACAGTGCTATTAATAATCGTCAACTCAGGCCTAAACCGCCTCACATAATCCACTGTTG
>JACUTO010000186.1 GCA_014859755.1 Candidatus Bathyarchaeota archaeon | reverse complement strand
AAGCACAAACAAGCGACGTTTACAAACTGGAAGCAGAAAAATGCTCTAAAAGATATGATAAGACAAATAGAGAGTTCTATTAGACTCTCAGGAACTAATTGGGTATGGTATTTATAGCCCCGGCTAGGTTCAAATCTCGGTTTCAACGTTTTGGTTTTCTATGCCATCACTTGGTGCACGAGGCAAGTTGCCAGTTGCAAGAACAAGGATAAAATCCGGAAGGTTTATATTAGATTTAATTGGGATTATTTGTGGGGTGGGATTTAAAGTGGGAGAAATTTTGCTCGATGAAAGGGGTAGAATAGTCATCCCTAAGGAAGCTAGGGAGAAGCTTAATTTGAAACCTAACCAGCGACTCCTCGTTCGAGTTAAGCAAGGGGAAATAATTTTGAAACCTCCAGCGGACGCGGGAAAGTTTATCGCCGAACTTAGAGGATGCGTGAGCGGTTCACGAATTAAACCTTCTGAGCTTAAGGAGATATGGGGCATAAAGCATGCTCATCATTGACTCAAACATGTGGGCATACTACTTTGACAAAGACGCCCCGGAGCATCCTTTTGTGGCTGACCGAATAGACAAGGCGCTAAGCTCAGAAAAAATTGTTATGAATACTGTTATAATTATCGAAGTCGCGCATTTTCTAGTTAGGAGCCTTGGGCCTGTTATAGGAAAAGATAAAATGGAGACCTTCCTAAGTTATCCCTTCACTATCGTTGACCTAGATTATGACCTTACACAAGAAGCAATAGATATTCTAGTGGCGTACTATCACACAGGAATCGGTGGCAGAGACGCCACGATATTAGCAACAATGAAACACCTTGACTTTAACAAGATAATGACCCACGATGAATCATTTAGAAGAGTGGAATGGATAGAAGTCATCGACCCAATACTGAGAGGATAGCGAATCATCTAGTTCTTTTCGTAACCGAAATTTTGAGCCACCATTTTTTGGAGCCCCGGGCGGGATTCGAACCCGCGACCAACAGCTTACGAGGCTGCCGCTCTACCGGTCTGAGCCACCGGGGCCTTCCATTGAATTGAGCGAGACACATATTTTTAAGACATTCGGGAGCAAACCATTACCGTAGAGGTTTTCAACTTGAGTTTAGTGGAGGAGCTTGGTGAAAGAAAAATTATCGATCTCATTTTAGGATGCTTAGACCAGATGCCCAACATGCAGGTTCCCTTCGGAGACGACGTTTCAGCTATAGACATCGGACATGGAAAGCTTGCCGTAATAAAAGCTGATATGCTTGTTGGAAAAACAGACGTCCCACAGGGCATGAGCCTCTGGCAGGCTGCCCGCAAGGCGGTGGTTATGAACATAAGTGACCTAGCTGCCAAGGGAGTACAGCCCCTCGCCCTCCTCGCGTCCATCGGCGTTCCACGAGGCCTGTCAAGAAAAGATATACAGCATATTGGCAAGGGGCTAAACGCTGGGGCTCGTGAATACAACGCCTACGTACTGGGTGGAGACACCAATGAAGCCTCCGATCTGGTGATCAGTTGCTCAGTGTTGGGAATCTGCCAAAAACGTCACCTCATTAGGCGTAGCGGCGCAAAGCCCGGCGACTACGTGGCGGTGACGGGTTTTTTCGGAAAAACCTCCTCAGGATTAAAGATTCTACTGGAGAATCTTTCAGCTCCTCCAGAAATAAGGGAAGAGCTTGTTAACTCTGTTCTCATGCCCCATGCAAGGCTCAGAGAAGGGTTGGCCCTCGCCCAAACCAAAGCGGCAACAGCCTCTATAGACTCCAGCGACGGACTAGCATGGAGCCTCCACGAAATTTCGCTGGCAAGCAACGTGGGCTTCGTTCTCGACAACCTTCCCGTCGCACAAGAAGCAGAAAAGTTTGCGAAGATTCACGGTCTCGATCCGGTAGAACTAACCTTGTACGGGGGAGAGGAATATGAACTTCTGGCGACCATCCAACCTAAGCTTTGGCAAGATGCAGAAAAAGCCGTGGAAACCGTGGGTGGCTTCCTTATAAAGATTGGACGGGTTATGAAGGAGAAAACTCTCCTCCTTAAAGCTGTGGGAAAAACGGTTTCTATAGAGGCTCGGGGATGGGAACACTTTAAACAGCTTAGGTCAGAAACATAACGGACTCGTGGAGATGTTTTCGTGATAAAGTCTTGTGATGCCGGCAGCTTACCTTTCGTTGATGATGTTGAGAAGTTTTTGGAAGGTGCGACGCGTTTCGGGCTCTATCCTGGCAGCGATTCAGTTAAATTCTTTGAGAAAATGGTGATCGAAGGTTTTCTCGGTAAAGTTGGGGTCGGTATCGATGTTCCGAACTATCCTCAGTTTAGGGATATGAGCGAGATGTTTCTGGCGATGATGGACGGCGTAGAGAGAGTTAAGGGCGGTTACTTGGAGACTAAGATTTTGTCCGTAAAAGCAGACAGGAGCCATATACCAGAGGTTATGGTGATAGAAAAGAATTCTCAGATGGTTTCCGAGAAGAAGGGTGGACCTTTCGAAGTTAAAGTCTGCGTCACAGGACCGTATACGCTTTCTTCTCTCTTCCTTCATCGAGACAACGAAATATTCAGCAGGTTGGGAAACACCATCTCACGGATCGTAGAAAACAACGTTTTCAGCGAAAAACACGGCAAAGTGAGTTTGGTTGCGGTGGATGAACCAGTTTTCGGACTGCAAGACGATCCGCTGATCGACTTCGGTTCTGAGGGAAGAGAAAACCTACGAAAGGCTTGGGAATCCATTTTCCACAAAGCCAAATCCAAGAACGCCCAAACTTTGCTGCACCTTCACAACACCGCAGACGAACTTTTTTGGGAGATAAAATCTCTAGACGTCATCGACTCCCACGTCGACGACCCCATCTACCGAATGAAGAAAACCAGAGAGAGGCTGAAATCAACTGACAAGTTTCTGAAAGCAAGCATATCCGTCGCCGACTTCGACTCTTTAATCAAGAAGAGAATCATCACAACTTCACGACAAAAAATGACCGAATTAGCAATAAATGAAAAGATTGCCGAAGCCTGGACAGGCATCACCAGTCGAAAAACTGATCCCGAAATCTTTCTCGAGAACCTTGATATCATGAAGAAACGTTTGGTCGAGATAGTTAGTCGGTTCGGTGTGGAGAGGGTTCCATACGCAGGACCTGAATGTGGGCTGAAGGG
>JACUTO010000185.1 GCA_014859755.1 Candidatus Bathyarchaeota archaeon | reverse complement strand
GATTATTAATAGAAGAAAAAGAGAATAGACGTGTTTAACCGTTTAAAGCAATTACGTTAAGTGTTGTTTACCCCTTCTTTGTGATTTCCTTGATCACTCCAGCGGCGATTGTTGTTCCCATGTCCCGTATCGCGAACCGCCCAAGCTCAGGAAAGTCGCTGTAAGCTTCAACAGAAATGGGGTATATCGGTTCAAATCGCACAATTGCACCGTCTCCAGCCTTCAGAAACGCCGGTTTTTCTTCGATGGTTTGTCCAGTTCTTGGATCCAGTTTCGCAATTAGCTCTGTGAATCTACATGAAACTTGGCCTGTGTGGGCGTGCAGCACTGGAGAATATCCAGCGGCGATGGCTGTTGGATGATAGATCACGATTATTTGTCCAATGAACTCTTTTGCAACGGTTGGCGGGTTGTCGGGATGACCGGCTACATCTCCTCGGCGAATGTCCTTTCTGGAGACGCCCCTAATATTGAATCCAATGTTGTCGCCAGGTACAGCCTTCGGGATTCTAACGTGATGGGTTTCGATGGATTTGGCTTGTCCTTGGACGTTTGATGGCATGAACACGAGGGTGTCACCTTCTTTCAGCACACCGGTTTCCACCCTTCCAACAGGAACTGTTCCAACTCCGGTGATTGTGTAAACATCTTGCACTGGAAGGCGCAGGGGTTTGTCAATGGGTTTGGGTGGAACTTCGAAGGCGTCTAGAGCTTCGAAGAGGGCTGGACCTTTATACCAGGGCATCTTGTCGCTACGTTTAACGAGGTTGTCCCCGATCCATCCGGAGGTGGGTACAAATGGTATCTTATCAACGTTGTAACCAACCATTTTGAGCATGCGAGAAATTTCATTCTTGATTTCTTCGTATCTCTCTTGTTTCCAGTCCACTGAGGCATCGTCCATTTTGTTGATGGCAACTACCATCTGGTTTACTCCCAGCGTGTAAGCGAGAAAGGCGTGTTCCCTGGTTTGTCCGCCCGGTCCGATACCTGCTTCGAATTCTCCTCGTTTAGCGGAAACGAAGAGGATGGCGGCGTCTGATTGGCTGGCTCCGGTGACCATGTTTTTGACGAAGTCTCTGTGTCCTGGTGCGTCGATGACGGTGAAAAAGTATTTCGGTGTTTCAAATTTCAAGTAAGCAACGTCTATGGTTAGACCTCTTTCTCTTTCCTCTTTTAGTCTGTCTAAGACCCAAGCGAATTTGAAGGTTTCTTTTCCCAATTTCTTAGCTTCTTCTTCGTATGTTTTGGCAGTTCTCTCGTCGATGGTTCCTGTGAGGTAGAACATGTGGCCTACGGTTGTGGATTTTCCATGGTCTACATGTCCGATGACGACTAGGTTTAAGTGGGGTTTTTCTGCTTTACTCATTTTTTTCTCCTCCTATATTTTATTTGAGCTTGTTCCTCCAATTGTAGTGAAATTCGTAGAGAAGACAGTTGGTTCAGTTATTTTAATTTTTTGAAAGGATTTGAGATGTTACCATGCTTTCCTCTCTTAAAGTCTCTCGTATACGATATGAAGTTTGTCTAACGGGAAGACCGAGCTATTCTTTCCATTTCGTTGCGCTTTTGCACGGCGTGGCTTTTTACATCTTTATTGGCTGCTAAGATCAACTCTTCGGCTAGGCACTCATCCAAGGAACGAGGGTTGCCGAAAGCGATCTTCCTTGCTCCCTCGGAAAGAAAACGTAGGGCAAGGTCAACTCGCCTTTGAGGAGATATATCCACGGCCATGTGATAAGCAATGCCTCCATAGCTTATGCGGGTGGTATCCTCGCAGGGGGCGGTGTTTTCGATTGCTCTGACAAGGATTTGTATGGGTTTTTGTTCCGTTCGGAGGTGAATGATTTCGAAGGCGTTTTTAACCAGATTGATGGCTCTGGTCTTTTTTCCAGCGCTGCTGCCCGGCCGCATAAGGTTGTTTATAAGTCTCTCTACGATGTTAACTTTAGCCTTACGAAATTTTCCGTGTTCATGTCTCCCCATGCTGTGAGGAACGTAAACTGGTTTAAGAGAGCGTGTGCGCGCGTCGAGCATGTATCGCTTGAGCCCTGGGTCCGTTACCTCGATCCCGTCAAAACTCCACTTTCCGAATAGTTTGATCTCCTGTCCCTTGCTCAAGTGCGTCACCTTGACAAATCTTCTGGGTTAAGAAGCCTCTATTTAAGGGTTGTTCAGAGGACAGTTTGTTTTTACCGCATGGGCTTCTCTTTCTTACCTAGAACTAACTCTTTAAGAGAAACGCCGTTGACCATAATGACTTTCCATCGAACTCCAGGGATGTCACCCATGCTTCCACCGCGGGAACCACCGATTCCTTCCACTATCACTTCGTCGTGTTCGTCAACCGCGTTGAGGGCTCCGTCCCCCGGGAGAAAGGCTGTTATAACCTTGCCGTTCTTGATGAGTTGGGTTCTCACGCATTTTCGTATCGCGCTGTTGGGCTGCTTGCTTTCAACGCCCACTTTCTCTAAGACGATTCCACGGCCCATGGGAGCCCCTTGCAACGGGTCAGATTTGATGTCTAGTCTGAGCATTCGGCGCTTGTAGTAGACATCGCTCCACCTGAACTTTTTCCTCTTTTCAAGCAGTTTTCTCGCGGCGAGTTCGCCCTTCGGTGCCTTCGAACCCATACCTTTCTATCCTCTAGCTACGTTATTTTGTAGTTCTAATATTTAAACAGTCTAGATCAGAAACTCACATAAATATAAGAATTGGGTGGCGTTCTCATTTCCGCTTCCGAAACACTGAGAAGCCATCGTGGTCTTTGACGTATTCGAAGCCGGCAGCTAGCAGTTCCTTCACTTCTTCCAGCGTCTTAGCCACTTTCACGTGGTATTCGTCGCCTTCGAAATGAATTAGCTGCGTGTACAGCATAGTGTTGTTGACGTTCTTGTGGCCCAGAAGCTGCTTGACATGTAGAAGATCTTTTGTTTTGTGGTATTCCATCGTTGCTTTCCAATGTCTAAACGTGTGGAAATGAATTTTCATGAGCCTTGGATTCTTAAGTTTTTGTGCGATTTTCTTTCTTTGGGCGCGCGCACTCATCCGATGGGTTCCTTTGGCGATGGACCTATCGCCCAACCCGTAACACCTTCAACACAACCCTCTATCCACCAGCCGCCCAGAACACTGAAGTTTATTACGCCATTATGTGCAGCCTTGCGCGC
>JACUTO010000184.1 GCA_014859755.1 Candidatus Bathyarchaeota archaeon | reverse complement strand
TATACTGCAGCTGTATCTGAAGAAACTTTCTCCTTAAGATTTTCCAGCACAATTTGCCCGTCCTCTCTTGATTGAGCAACTTCAACTATCCTCATTCCAATCGGATCAATGTATGTTTGCAGTATGGCCCTTCTATCAGGGGACGTAAATCTTGGGATAACCACTTCACTTCTTCTAGTAAGTCTTTTAGACATTCTTCCAGCTTCTCCAAGGGCAGTTGCCCAATCATACATCGAAGCGTTAACCACGTCTATCTCTAATAGCTCCGCTACGAGGCTCTGATACTCAAACAATGCCATGAGCATCCCTTGGCTGGCTTCGGGTTGGTATTGCGTATACGACGTCAAGAATTCGCTTCTGGAAACTATTTCTGAAACAGCTGCCGGTATGTAATGAAGCCAAGCGCCGGCGCCTGCAAAAACCGACATATCGCAATAAGATATGTTTTTACTTAAGATTCTTGATACACGTTTGAAAGTCTCCAATTCTGAAAGGGGACTCGCCATATTCAACTTTCTTTTGACCAAGAATTTACTGGGTATATCTGAGTACAAATCTTTGATGCCCTCAACTTTTAATTCACGTAGCATACCTTTCCAATCGGTAACAGTGGAGTTTGCGATAAAAGGATGTGGAAAAACCTTATCTTTCAAAGTCTTTCTCCTCCATAAACCATCTGAACATTATCTGAAATAAATGATATGCACGCGCGCGTAATCTGGAGCGTTCCATCTTGCTCCAATTTTTCTCTCACCAACTGCTTTTTTGAAGCGAGGCTCATTGGCTTCTACAACGAAATAATGAAAAATGAGAGACGGTGCTTCAAGCTTCTAGATTATTCCGAGTTTTCTGCCGCCTTCTTCGAAGGCGTCTATGGCTCTGTCTAGTTGTTCTGTTGTGTGTTTTGTGCATAACTGGACCCTGATCCTTGCTTTATCCCTTGCAACCATGGGATAGAAGATCGGCAAAACGAATATCCCCTTTGTCCAGAGGAAGTCTGCAAGATCCCTTGCAGTTTTGCTCTTGCCACACATCACCGGAATTATGGGTGTCTCCGTATTGCCAGTGTCAAACCCGGCATCCTTCAAAGCCTCAAGAAGATAGTTACGGTTTTCCCAAACTCTCCTGACATGTTGTGGTTCTTTTTCCAGCACGTCTATGGCTGCAATACAAGCAGCGGCAACACCTGGTGGAACAGCACCACTTAACAGCCAGGTTCTAGCCTTGTTATAAGCAAAGTTGCGTAGGTCTTCGCCACCGGTGATGTGGCCGCCTATGACACCAAACGCCTTAGAGAAGGTTCCCATCTCCACGTGCACCTCGTCACGTCTAAGATGGAAATGACTAACAATGCCTCGTCCGCCTTCGCCTAATACGCCTTCGCCATGGGCGTCATCGACGTATACGCCGGCACCGTGTTCTTTGCCAATCCTAGCTATTTCGGGTAGTGGTGCAAGGTCTCCGTCCATGCTGAAGACCCCGTCTGTTAGGATCCAGATATGATTATAGGGCGGGTCATGTTTTTCCGCTTCCTCCATCACACGTGCCAAGTCTTCTACGTCTTTGTGTTTGAATATCGCCCTGTCAGTGCGGCTTAGTCTTACGCCGTCAATTATCGACCCGTGATTTAGCTCGTCTGAAACGAAGAGGTCTCCTCTGCCAGCAAGTTGTGGAATGAGACCCTCATTAGCCATGAACCCCGTTTGAAAAGTTAGCGAAGCTGGAGCGTTCTTGAATTTTGCAAGACGACGGTCCAATTCCTCGTGGAAAATCATGTTGCCAGAAATCGACCTATCGCTACCCGCACCAGCGCCATATTTCCGGGTTGCCTCTATGGTTGCCTCAACAACTTTTGGATGTGTTGCGAGGTTCAAGTAGTTGTTTGCACACAGCATCAGGACTTCTTTTCCGTTTACGATGCAAATTGGTTCGCTTGCGCTTTCTAGAACCT
The DNA here is from genome assembly GCA_014859755.1 of Candidatus Bathyarchaeota archaeon. Classification (GTDB taxonomy): domain Archaea; phylum Thermoproteota; class Bathyarchaeia; order Bathyarchaeales; family Bathyarchaeaceae; genus Kmv02. The sequence goes on along the minus strand of JACUTO010000184.1, from coordinate 1,222 downwards.
TAATTTCCCAGTTGAGGTTCTCACGAACCAAGCGTTGATATTCTTCACCCAAATATTTTGTTGGGTGACGTGAGACAGTCACATTGATCACATTCCAAAAATTTAGTTTCACATTCTTTTAACATTTCCTATGCGATTCGGATAGAAAATTATGTTTTAGAGGCTTCGGCAAATCGTTTTGTCATTTTTTCTATCATATTCCTTGTCATAGCAGCCAAATCATATGTAGGCCTCCAACCCCACTCCTCACTGGCGACGCTATCATCTATTGACTTGGGCCAAGAATCAGCAATCTTCTGTCTAAAGTCAGGCTTGTATTCGCATTCGAATCTCGGAATGTACTTCTTGATTTCAGCCGCTAGCTCTCCAGCAGAGAAGCTCATTCCAGTCACGTTGTAGCTGATGTGGCGTTTAACCTTGGACAGGTCAGCCTCCATGAGGTCTATGGCGGCTTTGATGCAATCTGGCATGTACATCATTGGCAGGACCGTGTCCTCCCTCACGAAGCACGTGTACCGCTTCTTCTTGATTGCTTCATAAAACATCTCTACAGCGTAGTCTGTTATGCCTCCACCCGGAGGTGTCTCACTGCTTATGATGCCGGGATAGCGGACGCTTCGTACATCCAAGCCGAATCTAATGAAGTAGTAGTTGCACAACAGCTCACCGGCGACCTTTGTGACCCCATACATGGTTCTGGGTATTAAGATGGTGTCTTGGGGTGTGTTAACGCGGGGGGCTTCCGGGCCGAAGACGGCGATGGAGCTGGGCCAAAAAACTCTGACCAGCTCATGTTTCCTCGCAATCTCAAGTACATTGTAAAGACCGTCTATGTTTACATTCCAAGCAAGCTGCGGTTTTTCTTCGCCTGCAGCCGAGAGAACTGCCGCTAGATGATAAATTGTGTCGATGTCATATTTTTTTACAACCTTCGTAATGCTATCTCTGTCGGTGACGTCAACATACTCGAAGGGGCCCGAATTGAATAATTTCTCGCTGGGTTTTCTCCTATGCCCAGCCGCGATGACATCGTTATTGCCGTATTTCTTTCGCAGTTCTATCGTTAATTCAGATCCGATTTGACCGGTGGCGCCAGTCACGAGAATTCTTTTCATGCTTTTTACTGGCATTTGATAACCTCGCGCGCACGGCACGCATTTATTGTGAGAGAACGACATTAGAACATTCGAGATATAAGAATTTTCGGATGAAAACTTGTTTC
>JACUTO010000183.1 GCA_014859755.1 Candidatus Bathyarchaeota archaeon | reverse complement strand
ACAGAAGTTGAACCCGTTTCTGAAGAAGTTACAGTTGAAGAGTCTTTGGAAACACTAACAGAAGAGGTATCTACTGAAGAAGTTGCTGAAGTGACCACCGAAGGGGCTGCTGGGATTCCCTTCACTGAGGAAGCAGTTGAAACATTGCCTGAAACGCCAGCAGAGGAGACGCTGGTTGAAGAAGAGGCACTGTCTGAGGAGGTCTTTGAAGAACCCGTGATCACCGAATTTCCTGCTGAAACAGTTACTGAGGAAGCCGTAACCGAGGAAGAAGCAGTAGTTGAAGAAGAAGCTGTGGTCGAAGAAGAAGAAGCCGTAATCGAAGAAGAGGCTGAGGCGTCAACCGAAGAAACGTCCTCCTACGAAGAAGAGGAGGCGGCCACCGAAGAAGAAGCCTACGAGGACTATTAACCAAGAAACCCTACAAGAACTTTCCTCCCTTTTTCTACCGTCTTAATCATTCCTTAATATTTCCAGATTTACATTTAGCTTAGAAAGAAATATTTCTATAGTTCTAGCGTGCGAGCAACGAAAAAGTTAGATATTCTATTTGAGAGTTCTAGTAGAAATGAAAGTTCTGTTTGTTTGCTCAGGCAACGTCTATCGAAGTCCAGTAGCGGAAGCGCTGTTGAAGAAATTCAGACCAGACATCCAAGCTGACTCTGCTGGAACCAACCCGGTGCTGCCGAGAATCTCTGAAAGCGCCAAGAAATTCTTGAAAACGGAAAACGCTTCACATTATCTCAAAGCAGAACCCGAAGGACTAGACGAGAAGAAACTCGACGAGTACGACCTAATAGTTGCCATGAAACCGCACCATAAGGGAATGGTTTTGAATAAATGTCAGAGTTGCGAGAGCAAAATCGTTGTTTGGAACATAGACGACCCATACTTTCTCCCGGGGCACGAAACAAAAATTTTCCAACAAATAAAAAACAAGGTCAAAAATTTGGCCAACATTATCTAAAAATTGCGCGCGCATTGGACTAGCTTCACAGAGTTATGCATGAGAGAACGTTTATAAATCTGAAACAAAGTAGCTACTGTTTTAATAAGGGTGATCATGTTGTCAATTGCTCATTTTGAATATGATCTAAGGAAGATTGACAAGGGGTACAACAACAGGACACTCTATATTAACCTTGCAGATATGGCGATTGCAAGCAAGCCTGTTACAAAAGAAACGAAGGAGCTTTTCATAGGCGGTCGCGGTTTCAACCTCTGGCTGTTATGGAATGCCCTACCGAAAGACCGCATTGTCAAATGGAATGATCCTGAAAATGAAGTATGCATAGCTTGTGGTCCCTTGGGTGGCACTACTATGTACCCAGGAAGCGGAAAAAGCATCGCTGTTTCAATATCCCCCCTCACAGAATCCGTGATTGATTCGAATGCTGGTGGATACTTCGGGCCCTACCTCAAGTTCTCTGGATGGGACGCGATCGAGATACAGGGGAAGGCAAAAACCGAAGTGGTAATTCTTGTCGATGGAGACAAAGGAAAAGTAGTTGTTGAAAAGGCTGAAGAACTTCCTTCAGAGACACACCTGATTGGCGAGATCTTAACAGAAAAGTATGGGGCTGAGAACAAAAAAAGTGTTTCAGTTGTTTCGGCTGGTCCAGGTGCAGAACACACAAAGTTTGGATGCCTTAATTTTTCTTGGTATGATACTCAACGAAAAATGGTTAGATACAAACAAGCTGCAAGGGGCGGTATTGGTACGGTTCTCCGCGACAAAAAAATAAAGGCTATCGTGGCAAAATTTTCTAATCTAAGTGCAGATATCAATCATCCCGCACACTTTGAACTCCTTAAACAAGTTGGCCCTGCATACAACAAAGAAATCAGAACACTAGACCCGCAACAGAACAGAATGGCAGTTGTAGGGACGACACATCTTGTCCCAATTATGAACGAGTTTGACCTCCTTCCTACAAACAATTTTAAGTTCGGAAGTCACCCCGACGCTTCAGAGATTGGCGAAGACGTGTATATCAAGAAGTTTGACAAGGGCTTTGACGGATGCTGGGTTGGATGTGCAGTGGCATGTTCTCATGCTGTAAAGGATTTTGAACTAAAAACAGGCCCATACAAAGGCAAGAAGGTGCTCGTGAACGGTCCTGAATATGAAACGATCGCAGGTCTTGGGAGCAATTGTGGAATCTTCGACGCAGACTACTTGATCGAGGCCAACTTTTACTGTGACACGTATGGTCTAGACACAATTTCAGTCGGGACAGCAATGGCCTTTGCTATGGAATGCTACGAAACAAACCTAATTAACAGAGAGATAACCGGAGGACTCGAATTAAACTTCGGAAACAAAAAGGCCGCCATGGAGATCATTCATCAAATGGCAAGAGGAGAAGGATTCGGAGTCATCGTCGGCCAAGGAATTCGTGTGATGAAAAAGATATTTGCGAAAAAATATGGCGCAGAGCCAAAAAAAATGGAGGACATTGGGATGGAGGCCAAAGGCTTAGAGTTTTCTGAATATGTCACCAAAGAGTCCTTAGCACAACAAGGTGGCTACGGACTTGCATTAAAAGGGCCCCAGCATGACGAGGCTTGGCTGATATTCCTGGATATGGTGCACAACTTGATGCCAACCTTCGAACAGAAAGCAGAAAACCTACATTGGTTCCCCATGTTTCGCACTTGGTTCGGCTTGAATGGTTTGTGCAAACTTCCTTGGAATGACATAATCCCTGAAAACAACCAAGAGACTCCAGAACCAGCTAAAGTAATTGCACACGTGCAAAACTATGCAAAATACTTCTATGCAGTAACAGGCCGAAAAGTCACAATAGATGACATCATCTTCATGAGTGAAAGAGTGTACAACTTTCAACGCATCTTTAATTTGAGAATGGGCTTCGGAAGGCGCGAACATGACAACATACCTTACCGCGCTATGGGACCAGTGACAGAGGAAGAATACGAAAGCCGTGCCGAGCGTTATGACAAACAGCTTAAAGAAAAAGTTGGCTATGACCCAAAAGGCAAGCCAACAAAGGAAAAAATGGCGGTTCTGAGAAAATACCGAGAATCAGAATACGAGAGACTAAAAGACGCTGTCTACAAAAGAAGAGGATGGAATCTAAATGGCGTTCCAACATTGGAAAAAGTGAAGGAGCTTGGAATAGACTTTCCGCAAGTAGTTAAACTGATAAAGAAGT
>JACUTO010000182.1 GCA_014859755.1 Candidatus Bathyarchaeota archaeon | reverse complement strand
CCTATACCTTTACGATAGCTATTTGAAAGAATTCGAAGCAAAAATCCAGCATGTAACAGGAAGTCAAATAATACTGGATCAGACAGCCTTCCATCCGCGCACAGGCGGCGTAGCCTATGACACAGGATACATGACAAAGGGAACCATGGAATATAAAGTCATAAGGGCGGAAATAAACAAAGAAACAAAAGAAATAATCCACTTACTTGAAGAAGAGGCAGACCTGAACCAAGGAGATCTTGTAAAGGGAATATTAGACTGGGAAAGGAGATACAGATTAATGCGACTCCACACAGCAGCACACCTGATAGCAGCCATAATGTATAGGGACTATGACGCATTGATAACAGGGGGACAAGTAGACTATAAACATGCGAAATTAGACTTCAACCTCCCGAAAACCAACCGAGAAACATTTGAAGCCGCCGTTGAAAAAGCCAACAAAGAAGCGAGCAAAAACGTTCAATTAAAAATATACTTCCTAACAAGGGAAGAAGCACTAAAAATGCCTGGAGTTGTAAAACTGGCTGAGAGGACGCCCCCAAAAGAAAAGGAATTAAGGATAGTGGAAATACCCGGCATAGATATACAGGCCGACGGGGGACCCCACGTCAAAAACACCGAAGAAATAGGCGAAATACTTCTTGTAAAAATAGAAAATAAAGGAAAAAATAAGAGAAGAATATATTTCGACGTAAAATAGAGGCAAAATTGAGTGCGGGTATCTCCTTTCAAGTTTGAGGCGCGCGGGCATCGATCGAAACTGGGTCCGGCGGCATAGTTTTCTATCCTCTTTTGAGTATGCCCGTTAGGCATCCCACGCCTCCAGCGGCTTTAATAAACTCACTTATGCCTACTTCTATACACTTGATACCACTTGCTTTATACACGGATGACGTTTTCGGGCAGTTGGCTGGCATTAAAACGCATCTTGGTCTTAGAGTTACAAAGTTCAAAGCCATACCTTTTACAGCCTCTTCCTCATCTGGAAGCCAAAGCACTTCGAAGTCGCGTTCGCGTAAAGCCTGCACCGCCTTGAAAGGAACCCTTCCGGACCAAGCTACAGCCAAGTCGCGATCGGCGAAGTTGAGTGTTCCTAATAAGTGCATAGTTCCGTATGGAAGCTCTACCCGGATAACCTCAACATCCATTTCTCTAAGCACTCGCTCCACCTGATTTGCCCCTTCTTCATTGGTTCGAAGGCCGCTAGCTAACAAAACGGTCTGTTCATCCAGCCAGAGTGCATCAGCCCCTTCGAAAGTGCCTTTCCCCCGTACGCTTCGGATGATGGGAACGCCTAAATCTGCCAAGCGGCGTGCAACATGCCTCTCCTCTCCAGCTCGAACTGTGGAGGCTGGTCTTGCTAGAATTGCGCCCTCCGGGGTCACAAAGAATAGGTCGCGTACGAACATGATATTGGGTGGAGGAGTGACAGCCGGATTTACGTAATGAACCTGCACTTCTGCGTGGCGGTATGCTTGGGCTAGAGCGTCATGTTGCCGCTGCATAAGATCAGCTTCGATTGGAGATAGCATCTGGACCTCGTCGGGATTTGCTAGACCCTCAACCTCTTTTCCTGGCAGATGTAGGAGCACCGCACGGAGGGGCATGCACTCTGACTCTACACCCCAATCACCCCATATTGTGCCCATCTCTTGATTTAGAGCAGTTATTCTCGCCTGCCACCCTTCCCCACCGTATGCCGCAGCTTTTATCGGATCCACACGAATCCGCTCCTTGATTCTATTAACAATGTATTCTTATTTAATGCACGCGCAACACTTAACTAAAACGGGAAAAATCGAGTGGAAAATACTCTTTGGGTTAAGATTTGCTTTTCTAAAAGGCCTCCGTAGAATGCAGGCAGGCATCAATCTTTTATTAGGCACCCAGTCCAGACTCATAACACGAGGGTCAAGTTGTTACGGGATGCTTGGACGCTCGCCATTGAAACGTTGAGTTGGATCGAATTGCAACGTTTGGGCGAGCGCTTGGCGTTGGCTAAGGCAGCGAAGCAGCTGGGAATAAAGGATTCTAGGGTTATCGGGTTAGCTCATAAATTGGTATCTGAAACTCTTCGGAGAAAAAACCTCATCGATTTTATCCTGAATTCGGCGCTAGCGCCTCGGTCACTTAGCGATTTTAGGCTTGGCCCAAGGGCTTTTCTTCGCTTATACTTGTATGAAACGAAGATGGTGAACACCGATTTAGAGAAGGCTGTTAGCGTAGCCAGAATGGGGCGTTCCATTTTGGGCTGGCGTGAACTAAAAGAGGTTGAAGAAGTTTTCGGCGAATTACTGAGCATCCAGCTTGACTCTGCTCTAGAGGGAATACATGACGTGGAGAAAGTGGGACTCCTAACCTATCATCCCACGTGGTTTGTAAAGTACTGTTTCCGACTGTTCGGAAGAAAAGAGGCGCTAAGATTCTTGGAGAAGGCTGCGGAGATTCCACCAACCTATGTGAGGATAAACACTTTGAAGGCGTCGGAAGAAACGTTGCTCAAAAGAATAGAGGACGATGGTGTTATTCTTGAAAGGGTGCAACAACTCGAGCATGCGTATAGGGTGGTCCAGAGCCAAAAACCTCTCACCAGAACACGAAGCTTCCGCGAGGGACTCTTTTACGTTCAAGACAAAGCCAGTTGCCTAGCCGCAGAAATCGCAAACCCAGAAGCCGGAGCGACCGTGCTCGACGTTTGTGCCGCTCCAGGAGCCAAAACAACCCATCTGGCTCAGTTAATGGAAAACGAAGGTGCGATCTATTCTGTTGATTATTCAAGGCGGAGGATGATGGTTTGGAAAGGGGAAACAAAGCGTATGGGCGTCAAGATAGCCTCTCCAATTGTCGCCAACGCGCGGAAACCTCTGCCGATAAACCTTTCCGCCGACTTGGTGATTCTGGATCCCCCATGCACGAGCACCGGCACCTTCAGCAAGACGCCCTCCGCCAAATGGAGACTAACGAAGAGGTCAATATTGGGCATGGCTAAGGTTCAGTGGGAGATTCTAGATCAATGCGCGGAATACGCGAAGGAGGGAGGCTTTCTAGTCTACTCCACGTGTAGCATAGCCGTGGAAGAAAACGAGATGTTAATTGAGAGGTTTCTGAAGTGGCACCCAGAATTCAGGCTTGTTGAGACTTTGCCCAATATAGGCTTACCCGGACTGCGAGGACAAA
>JACUTO010000181.1 GCA_014859755.1 Candidatus Bathyarchaeota archaeon | reverse complement strand
GCCTACAACGAGCACATTACGGTGACCATCAGAAGGATTGTTGAGGGAAACGGTTTCAAGTTTCTCGTTCATGACAGGATTCCACCTGGAGATGGAGGGATTTCCTTTGGTCAAGCTATCGCTGCAGGCTTCTAAGAGCCGTAAACCAGAATCAATTTATTTTGGGCTTTCACTTTATAGGTGATATTAAATGTGTCTTGCAATCCCGGCTAAAGTCTTGGAAGTTCAAGGAGACGTTGCAAAAGTCGATTTTGGGCAGAAGATTGTCCGAGACGTAAATGTCATGCTTGTAGAAGCCCATGTGGGAGAATACGTTTTGGTTCACGCCGGATACGCCATTCAAGTTATTGACCAAGAGGCGGCTGAGGAAACCCTCCGATTATGGGAAGAAATCTTAAAATATGACGAAGGTTGAGAGGCGTTCCATTTTGGTACATTTGAAAGAAGTAGTCAAAGCTGAGGAAGGAGAAATCTACGACATAGAGCTCGAAGCAGACCTCCTGAAAGCCAACGAAGAACTTGCAACAAAAAATAGGGAACTTCTCAGGAAACATGGCGTAATGACAATCGATGTTATGGGCGCCATCGGATCTGGAAAAACCACCCTAATTGAAAAACTTGTCCAGGCGTTAAAAAAGAAATACAGAATCGCTGCTTTCAAGGGCGATTTAACCACAACCATAGACGCGGAGCTTATTGGACGGCACGGAGTTGAAGTTGTTGCGATCAATACTGGAAAAGAATGTCATTTAGACGCCAATCTGGTGAGAAAGGCTCTCCAGAGAATCAACTTAGAAGACATCGACCTCTTGTTCATTGAAAACGTTGGAAACCTAATCTGCCCAGCCGATTTCCCCCTAGGCTCCGAGAAGCGTGTCGTGGTTGTAAGCGTCACGGAAGGCCCGTACATGGTTGTCAAGCACCCCTTCATTTTCATGGATGCTGACGTAGCGGTTATAAACAAGAAGGATTTGGCCCAAGCCATGGAAGTGGACGTTAAGAAACTGAAGGCAGATGTCAAAGAGATAAATCCTAACGTAAAGGTTGTAGCCACCAACGGCAGAAGCGGAGAGGGCGTCAAGGAAGTGGTCGATGCACTGGGACTATAACCCAAAACTAACCCAAACTTCTAGTGGAGCCAGTCAAGAAATGCACGAATTTTCCATGACAACACAAATCGTGGAAAACGTTCTTCGAGAGGCTGAAAAACACAATGCAAAGAAGGTTACGGAAGTTCATCTGGTCATAGGAAAACTGACGTTTCTGGGAATCGAACAGGTTCGTTTCTCCTACAACATACTGATAGAGGACACCATAATGGATGGTTCAAAGCTTTACATTGAGGAAAAAAATGGCGTTGTCAAATGCTCCAGTTGCGGCTACGAAGGAGACTTCATGTACGAAGACAATCCGATATACCATATTCCAATTCCGACGCTTCGTTGCCCAAAATGCGGAGGAGTAGTCAACATCGTTGAAGGAAGAGAGTGCACGATAAAGAGCATAAAATTAGTCATGCAAGAAGGGCCAAAACAATATGAGTGAGGAGTTGAAGTTCAGAGACCCAGCCTTGGCAAAGAAGGTTGCGGATCACATTCGAAACTTGGCACCGTCCTACGACATAAGATTTTGTCATGTTTGCGGAACCCATGAGTGGACCATAACCCACCATGGACTTCGATCCCTCCTTCCCGAAACCGTAGACGTGATCGCTGGACCGGGATGCCCAGTCTGCGTCCTCCCAGCAGCCGAAATCGACGAAGCCGTATCCTTGGCCCTAAAAGGCGTAACCGTCGTAACCTTCGGCGACCTCCTTCGAGTCCCTGGCTCCGAAACGTCTCTTCAGGAGGCGAGGGCTTCTGGTGGAGATGTCAGAGTAGTATACGGCTTAGGGGATGCTGTGAAAATGGCTGAGAAGGAGCCAGACAGGGATTTTGTGTTTTTTGCCATTGGATTTGAAACCACAGCGCCGTCTACTGCCGTTGAAGTCCTAAACAAGCCGCCTGAAAACCTCAGCTTTCTCGTCTCTCACAGGTTAATTCCTCCAGCCATGGAACTGCTCCTAGGCATAGGCGACTTGCACATAGACGGCTTCATAGCGCCTGGTCATGTTTCCACCATTATTGGAATGAAGCCGTACGAAATATTTCCCAAAGCTTACCGTATGCCCACTGTGGTAGCCGGATTTGAGCCCTTAGACGTTCTCTTCGCCATTTCCATGCTACTTCAGCAGATAAAAGACGGCGAAGCTAAACTAGAGAATGAGTATAAACGTTCTGTCATGTGGGAAGGCAACGTCAAGGCGCAGAAGCTCATGGAGCAAGTGTTCAATGTGGTGGATGGACGCTGGAGGGGCCTCGGAAAACTTCCCTTGTCAGCGCTGGCATTAAAAAAAGAGTTCGCAACGTACGATGCAAGAAAAAAATACGACGTAACAATTGAACGTTCCAGAGATCTACTGCCCGGTTGCCTCTGCCATCTAGTCATGATTGGAAAAATAAAGCCTCCCGAATGTTCCCTTTACATGAAGGCTTGCACGCCTCAAGCTCCAAAAGGAGCGTGCATGGTTTCAATTGAAGGCACGTGCAGAATCTGGGCCAAACACAAAGTCACAAAAACCTAAGCGAAAGCAAAATCGTCGTTTAGATGCGGGATAGTGTTAACAAATTCTTGGAATCGGGTCTCCGATTGGGGGCGCCAAGATTCTTTTTCCACCTACTAGCGTTTCGATAACGACTTCGTTAAAGTCCTCAGTTGCTTCTCCTATTATTTGGGCGTTCTTGCCTTCCCTCGTTTCCTTTAGAGCTGACAATATTTCTTCAGCCTTCTGGGGCACGGCGCCTATCACTACCTTGCCTTCGTTTCCAACCTCCAAGGGGTCTATGCCCAGCATTTCGCAAGCCGCCTTCACGTCTCCCCGTATCGGTATCTTCTCTTCCCGTATCAATAATCCAACCTTTGACTTTTCGCTCCACTCATTTAGCGAGTTGGACAGGCCGCCTCGAGTTGGATCCTTCATGGCCACTATTCCGCCTACATTCAGCAACTTCATTACCAATTTGTTCAGCGGAGTTACGTCAGACATGATTTGGCTTCCAAAGTTGTAGCCTTCTTGGGCTGACAAAACGGCTAGTCCATGATCTCCTATGGTGCCGGAAACGATGATTTTGTCGCCTTTTCTCAGATTGGAGTCTAGAATCCAGCG
>JACUTO010000180.1 GCA_014859755.1 Candidatus Bathyarchaeota archaeon | reverse complement strand
GTAATTTTTGGAATAGCCATCTGCATACTCTTTGGCTTGTATCCAGCGAGGAAAGCTGCAAAACTTGATCCCGTGGAAGCATTACGATACGAGTGATGTATAGACTATCTTTTTCTCCTCTAGAACCCTTGCTAGCCTCTACAGAAAATTCTGAAACTGCATGTAGCAAAACTTATATCCAACATTAATACTCCTTCATCATCACCAGCCCAAAAAATGGAGCTACGCGCAAAGTCGTTTTGACGGCAAGCTGGTTCTGTTTTGACGGCTGTTTCCGCGATGAGGGACGAAAGAGTAGATGCCGAGAAAGCTTCCAGAAAAAGCGAGACGTACAACAAAAAGGGCTGTAGGACTTAAAAAGAGAGAACGAAAACACGGCCCCATACCTTTCCAAGGAGCACCAGTGAAAGCGGAGCAGGAAATCGCGGAAAAAATTAAATGAAACGGGAGGAAGAATTCTGAAAATTAAAGACCTAAGAGATGAAATGCGAAGAGTAGACGTTGAAGCAAAAGTAATCCAAAAATCAGAAACCCGCGAGGTTCGTTCAAGATACAAAAACGAAACATACAGGGTTGCCGACGCCATAATCAAAGACGACACAGGCACAATAAAACTAACCCTGTGGAACGAACAAATCGACCAAGTCAACGTCGACGACACAGTAAGAATCGAAAACGGATACATCAGATCTTTCAGAGGAGAAATTCAACTAAACGTGGGAAGATACGGAAAACTAACCATCTTGTAAATGGATGAAGAATTTTCATAAATGATGGAGAGGTGAAAAAATGCGGTATGAAAGAAGAGGAAGAGGAGAAAGAAGAGGATTCGGCCGAGGATTTCCTCCAAAGCCTGTTGAGCTGGGAAAAGAATACGACGTGGAAATTCAAGAGACCAGCCGCCGAGGAGAAGGCATAACAAGAATCAAAGGCCTCGTAACCTTCGTCCCAAACACCAAACCCGGAGACCACGTGCGAATCAAGATAACGAGGATAAGCCGCCGGTTTGCTGAAGCCGAAGTAGTTGGAGAAGCAGAAGCAAAGGAAGTCGAAGAAGCGGAAGAGGAAGAGACAGCGGAAGAAGGCGAAGCTGAATAACTCGGATTTCTGGTCTTCGAACCTCTCAAGTTTTGTCGATTAAGCCGATTTTTCTAGGCAATTTCCATAGCCTTGGCTTTCGTCCTCCTCATGAACCTTGAATATTCAATTTTTGCATTCTTTTACAATTGTTCCGATCCAAGCCACACGCAAACCACAAATGATGCGATAGGGAAACTTTCATTTATAGATGCTATACACTATGGCACAATGGGGAGAACAAAATGAAACGTGAAGATTTCCTTCGAGAACCCGTAGTGCACATGAAACTTAACTCTAAAATGACCGTGAACGGATTCATCCAACAATTCGGCAATTCAGGCTGTTTTGGAGCTGGAAGATTGTCAACTGCCTGTGACATTTTCGAACGGATGATTCGAGACGACGAATGCACAATTTTTCTCGCCATCGCCGGAGCAGTTGTTCCCGCTGGATTGCGCACCGTCATCTCCGACATTATTCGAAAAAAACTAGTTGATGTAATTGTAAGCACAGGAGCAAACATGGTCCACGACCTTATCGAGGCGCTTGGAGGACATCATTATAAAGGACATTGGCTTGTCAACGACTCCGTCCTATACGGGTATCACATATACAGAATTTACGATGTCTTTGTCCCTGAAGAGGACTTTACGAAAGCAGACGTTGCAGTGGCAGATATGTTCGATGAAATTGCAAAAGAAAGCAATAGTCGCACTTTATCCAGTCGTGAGTTAACTCGGGAAATCGGAGCCCGCCTCAAGGACCCGAAATCGATCTTAAGAACCGCTTACGAGGCTAACATTCCAGTCTTCCTTCCAGCAATTCGTGATTCAGAGTTTGGAGTCATTTACCAGTTTCACATGAAAAAGCATTCCAAAGACAAAATTTTACAAGTTGACGCCTTCAAGGAAGTACCAGAAATCATCGAAATTGCAAAAAAATCTCCCCGTCTAGGCATGGTAGTCATCGGTGGAGGCGTACCCCGTAATGCCATCCAACACGCCGCAGTCACCGTTGGCAAGGGTCTAGACCACGCCGTGGTTATCACCATGGATCGCCCTGAAACAGGGGGGCTCTCAGGCTCCACGCTGGAAGAAACTGTCAGTTGGGGAAAGGTGAAGAAAAAAGCTGGTAAGGTGATGGTGATTGGTGACGCCTTAATAGTATTCCCTCTGATGGTTGCAGCAGTACTAGAAAGGTTAGGAGATAAGTTCGTGAGGAGGATTACATAATGGTCAAAACACAAATGATTTCAAGAAAGAAATCTAAGTCTAAAAACAGATTCTGCGGAAACTGCCATTATCATAACATGTATGAATATCCAGACCTCATTTTATGCAGCTTACGTTATCAGAACAGTAACGATTTCATCGTTCCAACTCTCGGATGCTGCGAAAAATGGACACCCAATTCTCAAGAGTGTTTTTGCGTTGAAGAAGCCATGAAGAAACGAAACAAAAACTCTGTTAAACACTGCAAAGAATAAACGCAAGCCTTCAACGAATAAAGAAGAGTTCACCTAAGTTTTCTTTTTTGGACGTCGTTTTCTAACAACATTCTTTCTAGGCTTCTTCTCAGGCTTTGTTTGTGTTGATTTTAGCCAACAGAAGGTTCAATAGGTTCATGTAAAGGTGGCTGAGTAGACACGGCCTTCTTTTGGTCTTACTCCATAACCCATTCCAACGAAGACTACCCCTAAAACAGCTGAGAACATTGTTATAACCAAGTTCGTGGCTTCATTGCCAGTTGTTAATTGAATGTCGCATGCATAGCCCACAAAGAGGAAGCCTGCTAAAACAAAACATATGATAACTATGAGGTATAGACCATAATCATGCCTCATCTTATTCTTCCTCTCCTGAACTATCGTTAGTGTCCACGAGCAGAATCCAACTAATTTTTCCTTATTCTTCGAACAGCGGTCTTAACACCTTTTCTTGAGAGGTCTCGTTGATCCCAAAGATGTAGAGTTTCCTCTCTTGTAGGTTTCCGAATTCAAGGGTGTAGTTGGAAGTTAAGGTTATATGAAAGAGAGAATTTAACAGTTAACGTAGCCCGGGAAACCGGCTTAGCCCGGTAGAGGAGAAAGGCTCTGCCGACTGTAGCGGACAAGCATGACGGGCTTTGGACCCGTCGACGGGAGTTCGAATCTCCCCCGGGCTACCA
>JACUTO010000179.1 GCA_014859755.1 Candidatus Bathyarchaeota archaeon | reverse complement strand
GTCGAGTTTGATTGCGGTTTCGAGTATTACAAAAAGACAGGGGAACCGTGGCCACCTCAAGCCTACGAGACATGCAAAGAATCTGACGCAATTCTATACGGTGCTGTAGGATTGCCAGGAGTGGAAGGCCTCGAGCACATTGTTTACGTACACAGAATGCTCAGACAAAACTTAGACTTATACGCTAACGTGAGGCCCGTTAAACTCAGAGATAACGTTCCCTGTCCTCTGGTAGGGAAGAAGCCTGGGGATATCGACTTCGTCATTGTGAGGGAAAACACTGAAGACTTGTATGCTCCCATGAGGGGAGTTCTCACGCGGGCAGAAGTAGCGGAAGTAGCCATAGACGTAAAAATAGTGACAAGGAAGGGGGCTGAGAGAATCATAAAATATGCTTTTGAATTCTGCAGAAAAAGAGGAAAAGGGGCTCCCCTAGACGGGAAGCTAAGGGTGACCTGCGTTGACAAAAGCACAGTCCTCAAAAGCTGCGCCCTTTTTAGAGAAGTTTACAACGTGGTGGCTGAAGGCTACCTAGACATTGAAAAGGACTACGCCCTCATAGACGCTTGGACCCAGTGGGCCATAAGGCGCCCCGAATATTACGATGTCGTTGTCACGACGAACTTGTTTGGAGACATAATCTCTGACATGACCGCGCCAATTCAGGGAGGTCTAGGCTTGGCTCCAAGCGCTGAAGTCGGCGATGAACACGGCATGTTTAGGCCCATTCATGGAAGTGCCCCAAAATACAGCGGTAAGTACGTGGCAAACCCCATAGCAACTATTTTGTCGGCTAAGATGCTCATGGACTGGTTGGCTGATAAACATAATGATAGATCGGCCGAAGAAGCTGCAAACAGAATTGAAAAAGCCGTAGATTTAACCCTAAAAGAAGGCAAAGTGTTACCACGGGACCTCGGAGGTTCCTCCAAGACGAATGAGGTCGGTGACGAAATAGCTAAGAAGATTAGGATTCTATAGAAAGCTCATCAGCAAGGAATTCTTATGAGGCGCAGTTACCCATACCATAGCGAGCAGCTAAGCTAGGAATGTGCTCTTCATTGTCTTTGGAAATTATGCCAGCAAGCCTTTACGCAAAGTCTCTGAAAGAGAAATATGAAGACCTTGAGGTTCCATCTTACAAGCTCAGAGAATGGTTTTCCAAAACCGACAAAGTCTTTTTTGATTGCGAGGAGTCTGACAAGTCTTCTTGCTTGGAACCAATTCTGAAGCAGAGAAACCTTGCGGCTTTTATAATCTTTTTTGTGGTTAGAGAAAAGCCTAGCGGCTCCTACAAATTCATGGACGCAAGCTTCCGAAACCTAGGCAAAGAGACTTTGAAGCATTTTATCCGTCGATACCACGAGCAACTTGAATCCATGACGAAACTCGGTCTTGGATCAAGGGGCATAGAATACGTAGAGTGCGCAGGTTACAGCTATGAATTGTCGGAGTAGAGACTTGTGAAGGCCAAATTCAGAGGTTTTCAACCAGTTCTTTCAACATTGGCGTTGGAAACTTGAAACCCTGCAAGTATCGCAGGACAAACTCGTGGGCTTCAGGGATAGGAGATGCACAGCAGTCTGCCGGAACTATCACCTCGTAGCCCAGTTCGAAGGCGTCCAGCACAGTCTTGAGGACGCAGCCTTCGGTTCGGATTCCCGTGACGATTAAAGTGTTTACTTCCTTCTCGCGTAGTGTGAAATCGAGGTCGCTTCCGAAGAAGGCGCTTAACATCCTTTTCTCCACGACTACATCTGTTGCCTTTGGGCTCAGTTCTTCAATAACCTTCGCCCCCTCAGTTCCTCGGATAGCATGAGGCGGCATCCCTACCCTCTTGAAAAGAGAATCGTTTCTATATCGGCTGTCACAGGCATAAATTATTGGGATTCCCTTCTCCCTAGCCTTTTCAATGAGGAACTTGATGTTCGGTATAATTTCCTTGCAGAATCTGCCGACGTTGTCTTTCTGCATGTCGACAACTATAACCGCTTTCTTCGCATGTCTTTCTGGGCACAAAAACCACACCAACCCTCTTAGCCTTTCAAATTGTGGCTTCCTTCTCTATTTTTTCATTTAAAAAAGTACGGTACTTGCGGGGTCTCTTCCTAATGGTTCCTAATTTTCGGTAACTGCCAACTAGGCCAAAGGTCTTCATGTGATTCCATCCTATGGGTGCTGATGATAACTCTATTTGCATCTAATAAATGTTCTAAAGAGATGTTGGAGTTGTCTCTAAAGGAGGGTAAACAAATGGAGGGATGTGATTTTGCTACTTAACGTAAAATATGTCCTCTTTTTCTTGCGGCTTCTTTGTCGATGTTTTCTTTGTCATCTTATCCTCTCTTTTTCTTAACTCCATTTCTGTCTGTCCAGTTATTTTTGCGTCGTATTCTACAAATGCGCACACGAGTTCGGCAAGGTTTTTGTTTATCTCCTTCAACTCTTCAAGTGAGAATTTGGCCATAATATCAGGATTGTTAGCCCATTCTATCCAACCTGTCACGCTCCGTTGAAGCGCAAACAAAGTGAACCTGATCATCCGGACCATGTCTAAGCGATCTTGTCCTTCGACTTTAGTTGACTTCTTTATTTCGTTTAAGATTCTTTCGCAATCTTGAGCCCATTTTCCTGCCATGGCAACCACATCAATATGACATATGGAATATTTGCATAAAAACCTTCTTGTCCACTTAGACTCCCTCACAAAAGAATATAAGACCGGTAAAATTTCTTTTGGGTATGAACCTAACTGCCAAAGGGAAGGAAGAACCGTCGCTGGCGTTTGGCGGACAAGCGGTAATAGAAGGAGTGATGATTCGCTCCAAAAAGCATATGGTTGTATGCGTTAGGCAACCCAACGACGAAATATTAACAAAGACCGAAGAAATAAAATCCCTATCTGAAAAGTACAAGATCCTAAGAATTCCTTTCCTAAGAGGCATCGTGGCATTGTTTGAGACCCTATACTTAGGTATCAAAGGCCTCTATTTTTCTGCAAATGCAACTCTGGAAGAAGAGGAAAAACTCAACCCTAAAGAAATAGCGATAGCCGTTATTGCAGCTCTGGCTTTATCGATATTTTTGTTTAGTATCATACCCTTCTTCTTAACAACCCTTTTGAAGCTTGGAGGAGTAGTTTTCATTCTTGTGGAAAGTGTGGTTCGGCTTGGGATTTTACTGCTATACCTTGCATCCATATCTTTGGTTGGAGAGTTCAGAAGGGTATTTCAGTATCATGGCGCAGA
>JACUTO010000178.1 GCA_014859755.1 Candidatus Bathyarchaeota archaeon | reverse complement strand
CCAGACTATGCTTGAAAAACTTACAACGAAGAAGTGGCAAGATCTGTTGAGTCTTCGGATAGAACAGGACTTTGAAGAATGTTGCGCGCATTTTCAAATTATAGAGGAAATCTCTCTGGTTGTTATCTTACGTAGTATGGGTGCCTATCCTTCTTCAGCCTAGTTAAAATGTTAATCAATAAAAAGTCAAAGTCCTTACCCCATAAGAGCCATCTTAAACCATGATAAAAACGCAGAAACTCCAGTCCCCTACTGGTGGTTCGATAAAAATTTTCACTCTCCTTCTCCACACCAACTAACTTCAAAACCACCATAGCAGGCATATACTTCTCTAGAAGATCACGGGTCAGATCACAGCCAGTCATGATCTCCGATTCCTTAGAACCTAAAGTCGCCACCCGAAGAACATCAGCAATAACATCAAACTCGCTTCTCTTCTCCGTCATCAACGAACCGCCAACTTCAAAAGACGTGCCAACAACTATAATCGTTATTTCAAACCCAACAATATGCCAAAATCGATAGTAGAAATTTCTAGAAACAATGAATCACAGATACTGACCCAAACTTCACAACCTTTACGTCTAGCGAATTCCAAGCATAAGAAGACAAAAAATGAACAAAGTAGCCAAATACGTAACCGCCGCCATCTGTATCATAATCGTAGCCTACGGCGGATGGCTAGTCATAACCACAACCTTTCCCCTCGAAGAGTGGTTCCAACAAAACCCACAATGGAGAACCGTCTTTAACCTCCTCATAATAGTTGGTGTCATCGGCTTCCTAGCCGCCATAGTTGAAGCAAGAAGAAGATAAAGCAACAGACCTAGCTCACGTAAAAGGGGTGCGCATCCCTCTTAACCTTGCCCACCTGACCCAAAAGACGCATCAACAAGAAATCGTTGTCGCTACCCCACAAAAGCCATCTCAGCCGATGGTAAACACGCAACAGTTCTAGCCCCTTCTCAGTTGTTCGATAAAACGTTTCACCCTTGTCCTCCACCATAAGCAACCTCAATTCCGCCAAAGCAGACAAATAATTCTCCAAAACCGTGGAATCCAGCTTACACTGTTCCATAATCTCTTCTTCCTTCGACCCCTTAGCCGCCACCCGAAGAATCTTCGCAACCACGTTGAATTCGTTTTTCCGTTTCGTCTCTCAGCACCGCCAATAACAGAATCGTATGTTGAAGATACGCTCGCAAAGATTTTAATGGTTATTTCAATCTCGTCAATAATGACCAAACCGATAGTAGAAAATTCTAGAAAACATCCTACCCCTTAAGGTAATCCGTAATCCTCCTCTGAAAAAGCGCATCCCTGAGCAGACTACTCCTCTCTATCCACCGCTCCAGCGGAATCTGAAACTGACTAGCAATGCGGGTTAACGCCTCCTCCAACGTGTTGTATTTCAACGGCTTCTGCCTCATAGCGTTCCTCACGTTCTCCCTCACCTGCCAAACGCCAACAGGCATAATATAACCAGGATGCGCCTCCCTCAAAACAATCACCACAGCCTGCCGCCTCTCCTTCACAAGCATCTCCCCAACAGCCAAACGAGCCGCATAATAGCAACCCCCAATATCAGCGTAGGTGGTGCGACCGTCAAAGCCCTCCCAATCAGAAAACATAACCACATGCGTGCCACTTGGGTTCCAAACCGTGCCCGGATACCAAGCTTCCATAGCCTCGTAGCTCCAAGCTCCGGGCATCATCAAAATCTCGAATCTGTTGTCCAGATACCTAGACTCGTAGACGCGGTATTCATTGACCTCAGGAAAAGTCTTGATCCTCTCAATCATGTCCTTTGAAATAATGCTGTCCACGGCCGTTATGCTCCAACGGGTGGGAACCAAACGTCTGTTATCCTCTAATCCAAAGGCGCCAACGCTGAAGGCCCGCTGAATCTTAGTGACCAATACACCCTTCTCGTACAAGGTGGTAACACCCTCAGCAGCCCTCAAGTCACCATCAAAATAAGCCTTCTCAATCTGATGATCCCACCGCGAAGTTGAAACCCTCATGTCTCTAACAACCGCGGAAGGCCCAAAAGGCTGGACCTCATCATCCAAAACAAAGCGTCTACTAGGCTTGCTCTTCAAAGTCAACTCAACGTCCACTGGGCGAACAGACAAAGCCAACTCACGAGTTCTATCCATTATCTTTCCAGCTTCCTCAAACTTCTTCACATGGACCCTATGTTTCCCCCTAACAAGCAAAGACCTGAAACCCACAATCTCGTCGATGGACTTTCCAAACCAAAACTCAGGCAGATCATAGAGGCTCGTGTCCTCGTGAACTGGAGGAACCAAAGGACCCGCATAGACATAGGGATAACCAATCCGACCGACAAAGACACTTGGCGGAGAAGCGCCATCCACGTCCGTGCCCCGGAGAAGAGGAACAGTTCTAAAATAAGATTTCAACCTAACAACTAGGGGACATCTGGTTTTCCCGCACAAAAACTTGCCACCTTTACAAGCCACGCAGAGACCTTTTCCCCAAGCCTTCGTCGCCAGATAATCTGCATTATAATTCATGTCCGCGGCGAGGCTGGGATCATCGAGAAGTTGAAGAATCCAACGGTTATCCTTCCAAGATAACTTCGGCTTCCTCACGTGCCCCACAATCTTACCCTTTCTCTTCCCTTTGGTTAGTTTTCTCATGTTTACGCCGCCGGGAGCGTCATCTAATAACTTTGATTATGAACTTAAAAATAAGCTGATAACAAAGACTATTGAACAGCCGTTCTATCCGACAAGCATCCGCATCCAAAAGTCTTTAGTTCCCTTTCTAAGCTCATCAACGAAGAAGAAGATCGAAAGCGCAAGAAGAACGGACGTAACGATAGCGGTGGCGGAGGTCCAATCGTTCGTAAGCATGAGCGCGTCAAAAGACTCCTTGACGAAGGGATACAAAACCGGATTAAACTCGTGGTGCAGAGAATCTATAAACACGTGGGAAAGGATTCCGACAAAGCATAATACGACCAGAGTGCCAGAAAAACGGCACTTTTCCTTAACCTTTTCCTTGTCAAGCTTGAAAAAGAGTGAAACTACTGGTGGATAGAGGAAAATAGTTAACAAAACCGACAGAAACGTGCCTAGGGTAGCAGCGCCAAGCAAACTATGCAGAACGAGTCTGTGTTCAAGACCACCAGTCATGAGATAAGTAAACGGGATTTCCAAGTCTGGGACCACGGTGCTCACGAGAAGCGCTGGTAAGCTCAGTTGCGATTTCCATCTGTTGATTAGGTAAGCTATGCTGCAGTGGAG
>JACUTO010000009.1 GCA_014859755.1 Candidatus Bathyarchaeota archaeon | reverse complement strand
TTCGAAGTAACCCTCTGATTCGGGGGAACCTTCTGCTTTTCCTCACCCATAACCAACCACTTCCCAAGAAAATCTTCCCTTGTCTCACAATTATTCCTTTTCATGTTTCTATTGCACAGAAACTTGAACGTCGCTCGTATGCACACACAGCAACTTATACATCAAAATTGAACCATGAAATTTCAGGCGTATTTAGATTGGATGTCAAAGAAATTATGGTTGAAAAAGTGATCAGCATACGGGCTGACGCAACGGTTAAAGAGGCTGTCAAATTAATGAACGAATACGAAATTGGCTGTCTAATTGTAGCCGAGAAAAGAGAAGCCGTAGGAATAATAACCGAGAGAGACGTCCTAAAAAGAGTTATATCAAAATCTAAGGACCCAGAAGTGACCAAAGTTTCGGAAATAATGTCCAAACCACTGATAGTCGGAGGACCAGACATGTACGTAGAAGATGCTGCAAGAATCATGTTCAAGAGGAACATAAAGAAGCTTCCGATAAGGAAAAATGGACAACTCGTCGGCCTGATAACCCTGTCAGACATCGCCCGAGTCGCGCACATAGAGCCACAAATAGTCAAGGTAATAGAAGAACTGAGGAAAAAAGGGTGGCTTCCCCCAAAAAGAATGAAGAAAATCGTAGACTTCTACATAGCCTAACCAACGTCTAACATTAGACACTCAAAACGGTTGTAAAAAGCTTCATAGGTCATCGTTTACCAAATCTCCAACAAAGAGGGCTCTCTAACTGCTTCCCAAACCTCGTCCTCGCTCTTGCCAACCAGAGACGGCGCAAACCTGATCAACTGCGCGCGCATAGAATCTTTTAAAGTCTGGTAAGCAAAACTGTTTTATGAGTGTGAAAAATTGGTTCTGCCGGCTAAAATCTTCGAGATAAAAGAGGAAGCAGACCTTGGACTAATAGTCCACAAGCTCAAGAATTTCCGTGAAGAGGAGGCTTATCAAGAGGAGAACGGAGAAACCGTAGAGCTAGTAACGGAAATCTTAGACCTGAAACTAGAGGAGGACTCGGTAGCAGGAGTTTTCAGCATGGATTTCGTGCGTAGACGTTATTACAGACGTAAGTTAGTTGAAGCCCCGGTCACAGAGGAAGCTCCTTTTTGGATTAAACGTTTCAAGGAGAGGGCTTTCATGATCGTGCTGGCGCCATCTGTGGCTCGCGGAGTAAAAAAGTTGTTAACAAGCCACGTAGCGAACAAGCTCAGCAAGGTTCTTTTCATCAAACCTAAGGCAATTGTCGAGGTAAGGATCTCTCACGAGACCCTTACAGAGCTCCACGAGTCGAATCCACAAGGGACGAAGCTTATATGGTTTGACGAGGTTGATCTTCCGGGCGTGGAGAAGCTTTGTTTAGCGGGATCCGATCTTGTTGACACCCAGCTCTACCAGGATTATCTTGAACATGGAAAGATCTGGTATGTTGTGTTTGAAGCCCAGAAGCGAGGAATTGTGGTCGGGATTACAAGGAATTGTGTGGTGACACTCTTCAGCAAAAGCACTACCGACGAACTCGTAGATTACGTCTTAGAAGACCTTCTAACGCTCATTGAGTAAGCCGGGTGGAAGGGAAGTTTTAATGCGCGTCAAATATTAGTGTTTTTTCAAATGTAGAAGATGTGGCTTACCATGGGTGAGGGGAAGCAACAGAAAAAGAAGAAGAAACAGAGGCAAGTTGTTCTTCTTAAACAGAAAACTGTTGAAAGTCAGAAGTTTTTGGAGCTGCTCGAAGTCTTGGAAGAGTTGGAGAAGGAAGAGAAATATGTGGATGTTCAAATTTGCCCGCATTGCAAGAGCCCAAGAGTTCGCAGGGTCGGCACCATGAGCGGCGACATGTCTAGTCACATGGGTTTGTTGCCTGTGAAGTTTGAGTGCCTTGATTGCGGTTGGCGAGAACGTTTAGTGGTTAAGGCAACCAATAGAAAGATGGGCATAAAAGAAGTTGCCATAATCGCCGAAGCCTTGAACTTTAGGAAAGAATAGTTTTTCCTTAGCTCTCTTTTTTTGGCGATTCCTCAGATGATTTTCATATCGGTTCTGCAAACTAGTAGAAGTTACGCGAAGGATTTCAGCGCGCGCACGCGCATACTTCTTAACCATTTCAGTTAGTTCCAAACCAACCACTTTACTAGGTGTTTCAGTTGAAATTCTCCTCTCCTTTGACGGTGTGCGCTTTCTTCAGAAAACTTAAAAACAAACACGCGATTCATGTTCATGAGTGCCGAGGTAGCTCAGACTGGGAGAGCACCCGACTCGATAGAACTCATTGAGGGTGAAGCTGAAGACCGGGTTGTCGCCGGTTCAAGTCCGGCCCTCGGCACCACATTCAAAGTTTAATGTGTAGCTATCTTTGCGTTTTCATTTCTTCTGCTCTTTCCAAGATTTCTCTGGAGAGAGATGGGGTTATATAGTAGCCGGATGTTGTCAGTTTTTCGAAGCAGTTTATGAATTCGTCATGGCTCAGGTGATGTTCCTTTAATGCCTTGAGTAGGATGAAAGGGGTACTTAAGGGTTTTAATCCCATGATCTTTGCCACCTTTATGGCCACCTTATCATCAACAATGACGTGTCTAAAATGGAGTTTCTTGGCGAGAAGTATGGTGGAGGCTTCTCCGATGTGGATACCGAACTTCTTGGCCACCTTCTTTGCTTTCCCTTTCTCTGCTTCAACGACCCTATTGTTTACAGTCGTTCGGATTAAGTCAGCCTCGACGTACCGATGATCCAGACCCCTTCTAACGGCTTCCTCCCAAACAATGTCAGTTACGCGAAAATCCCTCAAGATCATGGTTAGAAGGTCGACTTTGCCAATCTTTGCTAGGAAAATCAACGGTGACGCATTGATCGTCACCTTCATAAGTATGCCTCAATCATCTCCCTCAAATCTTCCTCAGAAGTATTAAAATGGATTCGCCTCTCCTTTAGTTCATCCAAGAAACGCCATAAGGGCACGTCAGCCAATTCAGCAGCCTTCCACGCTGAAACAAGACCTCGCCTATAGACGTCTATGGCGCGTTGGAGTAGAAGCTCTCTTAAGCCCAGCTCAGCTGCTTTCCGAAGAATGGTGCTCCTATCAACGTGCTCGATTTTAGCTAGCTCATCCGCTTTTTTCAGAAAGTCCTCATCGAATCTCACAGTGGTAACAGTTCCCATAGGATCACATAATACAGAAAAATACAACGTCGTATATAAACAGCGCGGTGAAGGGCCAAGCCCGACCTGGCCTCCGAACTGCTGTTCACTTTGATTTCGCATTGACTACCAAGGGAATATGTGAAGATAGAGAAGACCGGGTTGTCGCCGGTTCAAGTCCGGCCCTCGGCACCATAACGATTAGTTGTAGTTCTTAGTTCATGGATTAGCAGCATTTGAGAGCTAACTTTTATCGGGAACTGCTGGGCTTGAATGTTATGACTGAGAAACCGTCGGGCAGCTTCCTTGTGGACATTTCAAGCTTCATACCTACCTTAACATCTTCCGGCTTTACGTCTTCAAGCCATCCCATCACGCGGACTCCATCCTTTGTTCTTGCTATGGCGATGGTGTAGGGTTCATACTGATTGAATCCAGCGGGCCTTTGAGGCGCGTGCGTGTATGTTTCGAGAATCGCTTCCTTGCTCAGCTTCACCCACTCAACATCTGATGATAGACAGTGGGCACAGTCTCCTTGGGGTGGATAATAGAGCCTGCCGCATTCTCTACACTTTGTGGCGTAGACCTCACCCTCCTCTAACTTCTCCCAGAATCGACGGGTCTTAAGTATCGGCACCTTGTGGACGAAAGTTACGGGTCTGGAGGTTATCGAAGGATTCTCTTCAGCCATGTCTCTCATCTCCTAAGTATCGTCACGTAAGCATAGTGGCCTGTTCCACCCACGTTATGGGCTAGGGCCACGTAGTTCTTGAGGGGCACCTGCCTCTTTTCGGCTTCTCCTCTCAGCTGCTTCGTCAACTCGCAAACCATCGAGCAGCCTGTAGCTCCTAAGGGATGTCCTTTTGATTTCAGGCCTCCGTCCACATTGACCGGTATCTTGCCCCCAATCTCGGTCTGGCCCTCATCTAGAAGCTTGCCCCCTTCACCCTTTTCACAGAAGCCCAAATCCTCATAAGCCATTATCTCAGCGATTGTGAAGCAGTCATGAACCGTTGCAACATCAACCTCTTGAGGAGTTATCTTAGCCCGTTTATAGGCCATTTGAGCCGCTCTGACCGTGGCTCCGAGTCCAACATAATCGGCCCGTCTGCAAATATTTGAGGTATCTGACGAGAAGCCTATGGCATCCACCCACACAGGAGTCTCCACTCTAAACTCCTTCAATTTATCCTCGGATGCAAGGATAACAGCGGCCGCGCCGTCACTGATAGGGCAACAATCGTAGAGTTTTAACGGCCACGTTATCACCCTTGACTTCAACGCCTTCTCCATGGTTATCTCGCGCTGGAAATGCGCATAAGGGTTCATCGCCCCGTATTTGTGGGCTTTCACCGCAACCTTGGCCATCTGTTCCTCGGTTGTGCCGTATCTCGCCATGTGTGCGGTAGCGTGAAGCGCATAGTATGCGGGAAAAGATGTTCCGAAGAGATGGAATTCCCATAAATAGTTGCCTCCCCGTCCACCGACAGCCATGGAAGTTGCTGTGTCAACCTCACACATCTTCTCAACGCCTATTACCATCGCCACATCCACTTGCCCAGAAACTATGCTGGTACTTGCTGTGTAAACCGCAGCGCTGCCGGTGGCGCAGGCGGCTTCAACTCGTATTGGACCTTTTCCCTCAAGCCCAACATACTCGTTTATCGGTACGGCTGGCATCAATTCGTAGGTTCTCGTTCCCGCTGTGCCGACAACACTTAGATCTATGTCCTTCTGCTCTATTCCAGCATCTTTGAGAGCATCCTTTACCGCTTCGAAAGCAAGTTCCTGTATTGTAGCATCAGAGCGCACACCGAACCTAGAATGGCCGACACCAATTACAGCCACCTTCTTTGCCATAATTTTCTCCTCCTTTTCTGTTCCTCTGGTATTCAATTATTAAAGTTATGGCCTTGGCTTTACGATGCTGACTTAGAATCATTTAACTCCATTTTTCGTCAGTTCAAATCCAGCTCTTAGAGTTTCACTCATGTCGTTCCCCTAATGGAAGAACCATAACGATTTTTTCTGTATATGTTCCGTCAGGCAATTTAACTCCCCTTTTGATTCTTGCAACCTCTTGGAATCCACATTTTTTGTAGACGTGAAACGCCCTCTCGTTGGAACCATACACAGCGAGTTCCACGATCTCGAATCCGCGTTGACGGGCTACTTCAATCAATGCATCGGTTAGTCGGGTTCCGATTCCCATGTTTCTAAATCCTTCCTTGACGAATACTCCATATACCGCGACATGAGACTCCTTTCCTACCCTGGGTTCGATGCTACCCCCTCCTACAATTTCATCATCCACTCTAACAACAAGGTAGGTCATCCCTGCTTCCATGTGGTCATGATACCATTTCCGCTCCGTCTCCATGTCCACGATCTCCTCGTTCAAGGTGAGGTAGACACCCTCTCGAATCACGCTATTGAGAGCCTCAACTACCTCAGGCAAATCCTGCTCCCTCAAATCCTCAAACCTAACAACACGACCATCCGCCAAGCAAAATTTCAACCGATTCACTCCCATGGTCTCCTTCGAGCATTTCTTGAGAAAGGTTTTTAGAAGCCTTATTAAACTTGTAGTTTAGCAGAAGAGCGGCCGTAGTCTAGTTTGGTTAGGACATCAGCCTGCCACGCTGACGACCCGGGTTCAAATCCCGGCGGCCGCACCAAACCACTACTAGAGGAAAAAGATTTAGGGTTACTTTTGAGGCTTTCACCTTTTAATCTCCTTGTTGCTTCTTTCAAAACATTTTCATAAGTCTTGCTGATGTTTAAGAATAATATGGCTTCAATAGAATTTTGAAATGAGAAAGCTTATTATTTCATCTCCTCATCCATCTTTTTTAACGTTTCCTCAATCAAAGGCTTCAATGGTGGCAAGTCCTCTTTTATTGTCTTCCATAATACTTCAAGATTTACTCCAAAATATTCATGGATGAGTTTATCCCTCATCCCAGCCATTGTTCTCCATGGAACTTCTGGATATTTCTCTCTTGCTTCCTTTGGTATGCGTTTTGTTGCCTCTCCAACAATTTCAAAATTCCTTATCACTGCGTCTATGGTTTTACTATCTTGAGAAAACTTCTCAAAATTAAGTCCTTTTGTATATCTTTCTATTTTTCCTAAAGCTTCGAGTATATCATCGATGTAAACCCTGTAATCTCTTTTCATACATAGATTGCCTCTTTTATTATTCTTTCTTTTATTCTGTTTTTCAAACTCTTTCTCATAACCAAATCAACCTTGGTACCTAACTTCTCGCTCAAAAACCCTTCAAGTTCAATAAACTCAAAAAGTCCAACCGGTTCAGAGAATTCAACTAGTACATCTAAATCGCTCTCTCCTTTTTGCTCTCCTCTTACGTATGAGCCGAAAAGTCCAATACTTTCCACTTTGAATTTCCCTTTCAGTATTGGCTTAAGCTCTATTAACTTCTTTTTCATTTCTTCAATTTTCTTCATTTTTCCCTTGTTTAGAAGAGATAATCTCTCTAAAATGCTTTTGCATGCATGTATTGTCCAAAGGCCTTTCACAAATGTCCCATTAAGGAACGCGTTCTAGTAAATGTTGGAAAGCATCATCTTGTTGCAGGTCATCTCTGCAAGGCGTATTTTGAAATCCAATTTTTAAAGGCACAGACCCACAATAAATATTTGCAACTAATAAGTCTCTGTTGTTTGAAGCAAGCTTTGCGGCCGTGGTCTAGTCTGGTTAGGACACAGTCAACGGTGTAAGCCTTCCAAGCCTGCAATCCCGGGTTCGAATCCCGGCGGCCGCACCAAATTAATTATTGCCTAAGCCTTTTCTTGGGTAGCGAAATGGCTCGTTCGTATTCGTAGATCACTCTCGAAGTTAAGGTCCATGTTTCCAGCATATCCGGGTCTATACGGACAACTTCATCTGCCAATCTGATGGTTGTTTCTGAGAAGCGGCCGTGGGGAAAACCGCCAACGATTACCGCTGGTCTCTGTTTTTCTAAAAGCCTGGAAATGGCCTCTTCAAGCGTTTCAGGTGAACCCTTTCTGCTAAAAGCCATGACGTAGTCGGTTTTGGTTTCTTCAAGCAGTTGTGACAGCGTTTTGTGCTCTAACTTGAGCAGTGTCTGCCCTTTAGAAGGAACTCTTCCTAACTCAAACAGTTGTTCCAAGAGGCCGACGAAACGATCGTAGTTTCTCGGCAGCCGAGCTTCAGAATTAACCGTGACCACGTAATCGTTGTTGGTGTGCACGTATGCTTGGAGGAGTCTTTCTTTGTTGAGGGGCGAGCCTAAGGCTTCGAGCAAGGCGAAATGAACTATGTCTGGTCGCCCCCTCTTCTCGCTTTCCCTAAGCTTTTTCATGGCAGAATGATGGTATGATCTGTCGAGAAGAATGAGCCCCGGAGGTTTTCCGCGTCTTTTTGAATGGCGCCTGATGGCGGGATGACTCCACAAGCCTTTGGGAATCGTTTCAAGGGCAGACTCCGCCCATATGAGAATCAGCAAACTTAACCCTTACCTTAGGGAGAGGTTCTGTTTCGATAAAAAACTTAATGCAGGGTATGAGATAGTTTATTTGAAATGAATGCCGCGAAGCAGATAGCCTTACAACGCGTTCACACCCTCTTCCGCCTAGCCAGAGAAGTCGTTCGTGAAGACCCCGAACTGGCGCAACGTTACGTGAAGACTGCGAGGAAAATAGCCATGGGAACCAAACTGCGGCTTCCTAGGGAGTATAGGCGCCTCGTTTGTAGACACTGTAAAAGCTTTATTTTGCCGGGTGTAAACTGTCGTATTCGTATTCAATCAAGAAGGGAGCCTCACGTGGTCATAACTTGCTTAAACTGCGGCAAGCACTCGCGTATGCCCCTAAAAGGCAGGGAGAAACGGTGATAACGCCAAAGATGAAGCGCCGAATGAAGCGGGAGCTTAGCGCAGAGAAGCCAACAGTATGGGTTGGGAAGGAAGGTGCAACGCCGCAGATAGTAAACGAAATCTCTAGGCAACTGGATAAAAGGGAAATTGTGAAGGCGAAAATCCTGAGAAGTGCGCTCAAAGATGAGGAAGCCAAAAGCGTTGCATCAAAGATCGCGCAACAAACAGATTCATCTTTAATAGAAGTTCGAGGTCACACTTTTCTACTTTACAAGCGTCGGAAAAAAAGGGTAAAATCTATATAACCACGTGAGAGTTTGTTTTCTCAACCACGAAACTAATATAAGACAAGTCTTTTCCCTTAGTGAAGGAAAAATCAGGAAGAATAAGTCTTGCCGACACCTTACGATGTCCCTCCATCAATTCTTATCGAGAGGTTAGCTCGCTATCTAAGGGAAGAAGTAGATGAGATAGTTCCACCAGCATGGGCTTCCTTCGTGAAAACAGGTTCCCACACTCAAAGACCACCCCAGAACCCAGATTGGTGGTTCACCAGATGCGCCTCGCTTCTACGTAAAATCTACGTGAAGGGGCCGATTGGTATAGAGCGCCTCCGCTCAGAATACGGCGGCAGAATCGATCGAGGAGCAAAACCGGAACACGCTAGGAAGGGCGGCGGCGCAATCATCAGAAAAGCCTTGCAGCAACTTCAGGCCGCAGGTCTTGTGGGGCCTCTAAGAAACAGAGGGAGAGTAGTAACGAGCGATGGAAGACGACTGCTAGATAGGCTCTCAACTGAAATCAAGAAGAATCTGGAGAAAACTCAGCCTGAACTTGGAAAGTATTAGGTGTACAAAATGAGCGAGGAAGAAATGGAACAGCTGCGAAGAAGAAGGCTACTTGAACTACGACGGAGAATAGCGGAGGAGCAACAGCAGGCTCAAGTGCAACAGCAGATCGAAGTTCAGAAGCAAGCTTTGCTTCGCAGAATACTTACCCCTGACGCCAGACGTCGTCTCACAAACCTGAAAATGGTTAAACCAGAATTCGCTCAACAGCTTGAACTACAGCTGATCCAGCTTGCACAGCTTGGAAAAATAAGCATCCCAGTTACTGATGAACAGTTGAAAGACATTCTTGTGAGGATACAGTCCGGCCGCCGAGATTTCAAAATCAGGAGGGTCTAAAGACGGCGCGAAACAAACCACCCGCAAAAAAACGCAGACTTGCAAAGGCTGGAAAACAGAAGAGACCCGTTCCAACATGGGTCATCGCTAAAACGGTCGGGCGGGTGAGAACAAACCCGAAAAGAAGACGTTGGCGGCAAAGAAAGATAAGGGCTTGAGGGAAACGTGAATGGAAGAGACTGTTGAAGCCGCTGAGGAGGTTGAGGAGGAAGAAGGGGAAGCCGAGGGAACAGAAGAAGCTGTAGAAAAGGAAGAGGTTCCCGAGGAAGAGATTGAAGAGGCAGAAGAGGCGGCGGAAGAAGAGGAAATCGCAGAAGTTGAAGAAAAGAGAGAAGTTGAAAAGAAGAAGAAGGAATTAGAGGAGGAAATCGTTGAGGAGAAATTTTACACGATTCCTCTACGTAGGGCGTGGATTTCCCCGCGAAAAAAGCG
This sequence comes from Candidatus Bathyarchaeota archaeon, assembly GCA_014859755.1. GTDB lineage: Archaea > Thermoproteota > Bathyarchaeia > Bathyarchaeales > Bathyarchaeaceae > Kmv02. Next base: position 10,064 of record JACUTO010000009.1, on the reverse strand, counting down.
AGCGCCAAAAGCTATGCGCATTATTAGAAGTTTTGTTAAGAAACACATGAAAATCCGGACTGAAGTTGAAGGTGAGGAAGAAGCTGAGTTCTTGGTTATCAGCAACGAGGTGAATGAAAAAATTTGGAGCAGGGGGATCGAAAAACCGCCGCGAAAAATCAGAGTTCGGGCGGCCAAAGATAAGGAAGGAGTAATAACTGTTCATCTGGCAGAAGGAGACTGACGCTTGCCGCTGTTCCTTTTCGATCTTTTCGGTAGCGCTAGCATAGGGGTTTATTCTCTTGTCACCGACGAAATGGTGATTTTTCCCCCGCAGTTTCCCGAGACTAAAGCGCAAGAAGTTGGGGAGTGGTTGAAAGTAAAGGTCGTTAGTACAACGATTGGCAAATCGGTGCTCATAGGCGCTTTAGCCTGTGCGAACTCTAATGGTGTAGTTCTTTCTCCCTTTGCTCAGGAAGAAGAAATCGAAGCTATTAAGTCAGCCTCAGACGTTAACGTCACTGTTATGAACACCAAAAAAACGGCTTACGGAAACTTGATCTTGGCGAACGACTATGGAGCAGTTGTTGACCCCAGACTGGGAAAGAGGGACGTGACCAGGATAGAGGACACGCTGGGCGTTGAAGTCGTGGCTGGAGAAATAGCGGGACTACCATACGTCGGATCTCTTGCCACCGCCACAAACAAAGGCGTGTTGGCTCATCCCCTGCTTAAGGAGGAGGAACAAAAAATTTTGAAGGACGTGTTAAAGGTTCATGTAGATGTAGGAACCATCAACTGTGGAATACCTTATGTTGCCACAGGGCTTATAGGAAACAAATATGGGGCTGTGGCTGGTTTCATGACAACTGGACCCGAGTTGTTCATAATTGGACAGGCTCTTGATGTGGTGAAGGAAGATGAGTGAGGTCAAAGTTTTCCGGGTGATCGGTGAGATCAGGAAACCGAACTTTCAAACAGACTTTCGTAAAGAGGTTCGGGCTTTGAAACCAGAAGACGCCGTGGAAAAAGTCTACATGGATTTGGGGAGCAAACACAGAGTCAAACGCTTTCAGATCAAAATTGTGAAGGTGGAGGAGATAAGTCCGGAGAAAATCGAAAGCCCCTTGGTGAAGAAACTAACTCTAGGAGAAAAGGAAAGTGTCCAGTGAAGAAGAGGTCTTCCGCAGACTGGTTGTTGAGCTTCGAATGTTGGAGGGAACTGCCGAGGCGTTGCAGTCAAGGGTAAATCTTGTGAACGCCGCCTTAACTGAACTCAGAGTCTCAAGCATGACCTTGGAAGGATTAGAGAAGGAGAAGAAAGACGCGCAGCTCTTCGTTCCCATAGGAGGAGGCTCCTTCGTAAAAGCCAAATTGGCAAGCTCAGACAAGGTTATCGTGGGGATAGGAGCCGACGTAGCCCTCGAAAGAACCATGAAGGAAGCCAAAGAAAACTTGGGAAACCGCATAGCAGAACTGGAAAAGACAAGAACTTCTCTTGGACAGCAATTCGCTCAAGTTGTAGAGAAAATTCGGGAAGACAGAACGAGACTTGAAGAACTGACGGCGAAACTGAGGGAAGGAGAGAGAGCAGAAGGTGTTCGAAAAGCTAAGAAAAGGACTTAGCGGCGTCGTCAACAAGATCGTAATCACAGAACTGAAAGCCGAAAAACTTCACCCAATTTTAGAGGATTTCAAGCTAAACCTCATCGAAAACGATGTGGCAGTGCCTGTTGCCGATTACATATGTGGAGAGATGGAAAAGCGGCTGGAAGGAGTTCAGGTAAAACGGCTAGAAGATCGAAAAGAAATCGTGAAAACAAGTCTCCACGAGGTCTTGCTTGAAATTCTGACCACGAAGGAAGAGATCAACCTGCTAGAGAATGTTGAGAGAAAGCGGAAAATGAAGGAGCCTTACTCGATTCTTTTTGTGGGAATCAACGGAACCGGCAAAACCACAAGCATAGCCAAAGTTGCCAAGTTTCTCATGAAGAAAGGATGCTCTGTTGTCCTCGCATGTAGCGACACCTATCGTGCCGGATCCATTGAACAGTTGGAGGAACACGCCAAAAGACTCGGCGTGCGTATGATAAAGCATAAGTATGGAGCCGATCCGGCAGCCGTAGCCTACGACGCTATAAGCCATGCTAAGGCTCGTGGAATAAACGTGGTGCTCATCGACACTGCTGGGCGCATCCAAACCAACCGAAATCTCATGAATGAGCTTGGAAAGGTAAAGCGGGTTATCAGCCCAGACGCAACTATCCTCACGGTGGATGCCCTCACTGGAAACGACGCTGTTATGCAGGCTGAGGAGTTTCATAAAAGCGTGGGCATTGACGGAACAATTTTGACGAAGGTTGACGCCGACGTGAAGGGGGGAGCGGCTCTAAGCGTAACCTACGTGACTCGTAAGCCCATCGTGTTCATTGGAACCGGTCAAACATACGAAGACCTGCAAGATTTCAACCCTGAACGGTTCACACAAATGATTTTGAAGTAGAAAAGCCTCTGCCCGGTTTGTTAGCAAAGGATTTTACGTTTTGCCCGAGAGTTTTAGCAGAATTCCCTTTGCGGAGTATAGCCTGTTTTCGCTTTGGTCATAGATTATGGAGTTTGGGCTCTCCACCACGTCGCCGGTTATTTCGTAGCCTCTGTGCATTGGCATGTCATGCATTATTAGGGCGTCGCTGCCCTTCAACAGTTCCTTATTCACTTGATAAGGCATCATCAGTTTGATCCTCTTCTCCTTTTCTTCCTTAAACTTTGGATCCAAGAAAAACTCCATATCCACCCAAGTGTCGGTGTAAACTATGTCGCAGTCTTCTACAGCCCCTTTAACGTCTTTAGTGGTCTTGTATAAGCCGGTTCGTTTGGCTTTTTCAAGCAGTTCCTCGTCAAGGGAAGATTCGTTCACCATGGGCGTCACCGTGATAATTTCCATCCCCACCTTGGTGCAGCCCTCTATCAGGGAGTTGCAAACGTTGTTGTGGACTCCGATGTAAACAAGCTTCAGCTCTGCTAGGCGTCCCTTCTTTTCTTTAATCGTCATCAGGTCGGAGATGGCTTGGCAGGGATGATATTTCTCGTCGCATCCATTTATAACCGGAACCCCAGAAGCCTCAGCCATGGCTTTCAGGTCTGCGTGTTTGAATAATCGCGCCATGATACAGTCAACGTTTCTTGAAAGATACTTAGTCTCGTCTCTGATATCCGCTAGGACGAGGTTCGTGGTTCTCCAATCCATGTAGATGGCGTGTCCTCCAAGCTGGGTCATAGCCACCTCGAAGGAGGTCCTTGTTCTAGTGGAGGTTTTCTGAAAGATCATGGCCAAAGATTTGTCCTTTAGAGCGGTTCGGTATTCGTCTGGTTTGCGTTTGATCTCTATAGACTTGTCAATTACTTCTTCAATCTGTTCGGGAGTCCAGTTTTTAAGAGTTAGCAGGTGCATAATTACAAACACTGTGGTTCCAGAATAAAAGAGTTAAGAATAAAGTAGGAACAATGTGGACAGGTAGATGAGGATATGCCGAGGGGTAAAGGAATAATCGTCAGGAAGACGTCAATATGATCCTAATCGTAGCCTCAACGAAAGACGTAGCTGGCATGAACATCGCCCAAAAAATTATAGATCATTATAAATTTGAAAAACTTTCAGAAACCTTCCACAAAAAACCAGTATACTCCAAAACTGTTCAAAATCAAGAGGTCAAGCTGCTTTTCGTCAACGAAGAAATCATAAACACACAGTTTATCACCGATTTCTTCACCCCACAATTACTAGTCTTTGTATCCAAGCACAGCAGCGTAAGCGGCATCCCCACCCTTTCAGTTCACACCCCAGGCAACCTCGCAGAGGCGGCGTTCGGCGGAATACCGAGAAAAGTCTCCATCTCTCCCGCGGCTGCCATGAAGAACGCCTTGTTGGAAATGGCGAAATTGAAGAAAGAAATGGGGCTGAACTACGAAGTTTCCTACGAATGTACCCACCACGGGCCGTCCCTAGATGTACCCACAATGTTCGCAGAGCTGGGAAGTTCGCTGAAGCAGTGGAAAGATATGGAAGCTGCTGAAGTCGTGGCTCACGCCGCAATGGCCGCCGTTACCAAACGGTCCAGCTACCCCACTGCCTTGGGCGTCGGTGGTCCCCATTACAACGCAAAATTCACGAGAATTGCGTTAAGCACCCAAACAGCCTTCGGTCACATGATTCCAAAGTACGTTATTTCGCAGGTGGACGCCGAGATAGTAAGGCAATGCGTCGAAAGAACCATGGAAAACGTGGACTCAGCGATTCTCGACTGGAAGGGAATTAAGGGTGCAGACAAAAACAAGATCGTCACGGCACTGGGGGAGATCGGCGTGCCGATAGAAAAAGTCTAAAAGGCTGATTATTGAAGAGGTAAGTTAATGTCCGTAGATAAGTTTACATATTAGAATTGATTTTTGAAAGGTGCGAGGAACCTTGGGACTAAAATCATTCTTTGAGTCAGCCTCAAGATTGTTGAAGCTTGCCACAAAGCCGGGTAGAACCGAGCTCTGGCTCTCGATAAAGATATGCCTACTCGGCACCATCGCGATTGGGGGAGTCGGCTTCATCATCAAACTCATATCCTTCGCGTTGACGGGCGCCGGAGTACCCACCGAGGGCTGATGATTATGGGCGAAGAAGAGAAGATTACAACTGCGGTCTTCGCGGTGCGGACCACAGCGGGGCAAGAGAAAAACGTTGCAAACCTCATTGAGGCTAGGGTTGGAATGGACAAGTTGCCGATAAAAGCCATACTCGTGCCGGAAATGTTGAAGGGCTACGTTTTTATTGAAGCCGACGGGCCGCACTCCGTGGAGAAGGCTATAGCTGGGATCAAACACGTGAGGTCCAGAGTCCCGGGAGTCGTGACGTTCCCAGAAGTCGAACGATACATTGTTGTAAAACCGGTGATCGAAGAACTAGACGAAGACGACATCGTCGAAATTGTGGGAGGGCCCTTCAAGGGAATGAGAGCCAAAATCACAAGAGTCGACAAAGCAAAAGAAGAGGTAACCCTTGAGTTGTTGGAAGCAACCTTCACTCTACCCATCACGGTTCACGCCGACTACGTGAAAATCGTCGAGAAGGCGAAGAAGGAAGAATGAAAATTGAGTGAGAAGAAGGTTGTTGAAGCGTTGGTGAGCGGTGGACAAGCAACCGCCGGACCTCCTTTAGGCCCAGCCCTTGGACCGCTGGGCGTCAACGTTCTCGCCATCGTGAACAAAATCAACGAAATCACAAAAGATTACTCCGGCATGAAGGTGCCAGTAAAAATCATCGTGGACCCTGAAACAAAAGAGTTTGAGGTAAGTGTAGGCACACCCACAACCTCCGCGTTGATCGTCAGCGAGTTGGGGGTCAAAAAAGGCTCAGGGGCCCAAAAAACCGAAAAAATAGGAAACCTGTCCATGGAACAAGTCGTGCGCATAGCCAAAGTCAAAGGCACTGAACTCTTAGCCAAGAACCTGAAGGCTGCGGTTAAAGAAGTTTTGGGGAGCTGCGTGAGCATGGGCGCAACAGTGGAAGAAAAAGATCCACGGGAAGTTCAAAAGGAAATCGATGAAGGAGAACACGACGCATTACTGAAAGAGGGGGAGTGACAAGATTTTTATAACCGACTCTTATACGTCTCTGGCGCGAGGCTTCAAACATGCCATTAAACATGAAAAGCATCCTTGACGCAGTGAAGGAAGCTAAAGGCAAGTCTAAGAAAAGGAACTTTGCCCAATCCTTAGAGCTCGCCATAAACCTGCAGGATGTTGACCCAAAAAAGTCGGGGAATAGAATTCAAGAACTCATCGAATTGCCGCATTCCGCTGGAAAGGAAAGCAAGATATGCGTCATCGCCTCCGGCGAAATGGCCTTGAAAGCCAAAAGGGCAGGAGCTAATTTGGTTATTGAAAGGGGTGACCTTGAAGCCTTGATGGGTGATAAGCAAAAACAGAAAGAACTTGCGAAGACTTATGACTTTTTCATCGCCGAAGCTCCGCTCATGCCCCTTGCAGGGAAGAGCCTCGGCGCAACTCTGGGACCTAGGGGGAAGATGCCGACTCCGGTACCTCCGACGGCTAACATAGCGGACCAAATTAAGAAGCATCGAAAAATGGTGTTGTTGAGGATGCGGGGTCAGCCGGTTCTTCAATGTCGTGTTGGAAACGAAGACATGGCAGATGAGGAAATAGCTGAAAACATTCAAGCAGTTGTGAGAAGGATCGAGGGAAAACTTAAAAGAGGGATCAAAAACGTTAGGTCGATCCACCTTAAAACCACAATGGGCACTCCCGTTAAAGTAGCTGTGTAGGGAAAATCCATGACACTCCGTCAAGCGACACTGGCAAAAGCCGAAGCGGTCCAAGAAATAAAGAACTTCCTGCAGCAATACAATGCTGTTGGAGTAGCCAGCCTACAAAAGGTTAGGGCTGCCCAACTTCAAGAGTTAAGGAGAAAACTGGAAAAAAGCGCCTATCTCCTCGTTGTCAAAAACTCTATAATAAAAAGGGCGATTGCCGAATGCAAAGATAAGCCTAGACTTGAAAACCTTGAAGAACACCTGGCAGGATCCAACATTTTCCTTTTCACCAACCTCAACCCCTTCAAACTCGTGCTTCTCCTTGAAAAGAGCAGGGTGAAGACCACAGCGAAGGCCGGGGACATTGCTGCCTTTGACGTTACCATCCCGACTGGAAACACGGGACTGCCGCCGGGTCCGATAATCAGCCAATTCACCGCCGTAGGCTTGCCCACGAGAATAGAGGCTGGAAGCGTTTATGTGTCGCGAGACACCATGGTGGCGAAGAAGGGAGATGTCATAACAGCGCGACTCGCAAGCGTGCTGTCAAAGCTTGGAATAAAACCGGTGGAGGTTGGCCTCACATTGAAGACTGTTTACGATGAAGGCCTGATCATAGTTGAAGAACAACTGCGGGTGGATCTTGGCGAAGTTCGGCGAAGCATAGAGGAGGCTCATGTCTATGCCTTCAATCTGTCGGTGAACGCCGCGTATCCTCTTCCAGAAAATATTGTATTTCTTCTTCAAGCAGCTCATCAGAAAGCTTATATGCTGGCTTTAAACGCGGGTATACTCACTCCCGACACTGTGGTAGATTTTATTAGAAAGGCTTATACGGAAATGTTAAGTTTGAGTGCGAGATTAGCTACGGTAGATGAAAAGGCCGTGCCCGCGAGTTCGGTTCAGAAAGGTTGAAAAGGCAGTATGGTGGAGAAGATGGAGGGAAAGAATATGGAATACGTGTATGCTGCGATGCTCCTGCACAAGGCTGGAAAGGAAATTAGCGAAAAAAATCTAACAGAAGTGCTTACGGCTGCTGGCGTAAACGCAGACCCTGTCAGACTAAAAGCCCTGGTGGCCTCCCTCGCCGAGGTTGACATAGACGAGGCGATCAAGACTTCACCGGCGTTGATAGCCGCGACACCAGCACCTACCGCTCCTGCGCCAGCTCCAGAAGAGAAACCAGCGAAAGAAGAGAAGAAAAAGGAAGAAGAGGAGAAAGAGAAGGAAGAAGCTGCACTGGAAGGTCTCGGCGCTCTGTTCGGATGATGGCACGAGAAGACGATTTCTTCACGGCACCATCATGCTATTGATAACAATGAAATTGTCTCCAAAGTGCAACGAGAAGACCCCTTTCCAAGAATTCTGTGACAAAACAAATCTACTTACGCATTATGAAACCTGCTTGATTCAAAATCGTTGAAAATTGATGGATATTATCAGCCGCAAATTGAATTAAAATATAGAAAGATTTTTATAGAACTTATTTCCACTCACGATTTTGTAAAAGTTGGAGATGCGCGGTGGCCATTACTTAACTCCTTTCTCTCTCAGCGAGTTTCTGTTTTCGGCCAGTTGCGCATTATTCCAACTTTTACGTCGCGTCTTTTATAAATCTATGTTCGAGTCGTGACAATACTAAACGTGAGGGAGGAAGAAGGGGAAATTTTAAGTTATATTATACAACACTTTAAATTCTTCTTTGAAGTTCTACTCTTGAAGTCGCTTGGGTTTACGTGTCTGTTGGAGGATGAAGGTTGAGACGATTTCCGGAAAGCGAGTATCATGTTCCCTTCTTCGACGAGTTCGGATACGTTCGGAGACACTGCCCAATCTGTGGCGAATACTTTTGGACCCAGAATCCAGATCAGAGAACATGTGAAGAATCAACTCCTGAGGGTTGTGCCCCCTTAACTTTTATCGGCAACCCGCCTACTCGCAGGCGTTACAGTTTTCGAGAGATGCGGGAGGCTTTTCTCTCTTTTTTCGAGAAGTATGAACACGCGAGGATCAAGCCGTATCCTGTTGTGGCTAGGTGGAGAGACGACCTCTACTTCACTCACGCCAGCATCATCGACTTTCAGCCTTACGTTACTAACGGGATAACTCCGCCTCCGGCTAATCCCCTCGTCATAAGCCAGCCATGCATCAGGTTCGTGGACGTGGACAACGTGGGACCCACGTTCGGTCGCCACCTAACCATCTTCGAGATGGGAGGACACCACGCCTTCAATTATCCGGACAAGGAAGTCTACTGGAAAGACCAGACCGTGCGATACCACCACGAATTTGTGACGAAGGAGCTGGGAGTGAAGTCTGAGGAGGTCATTTACAAAGAGGACGTTTGGTCAGGCGGAGGAAACGCGGGGCCAGACCTTGAAACCATCGTCCGAGGATTAGAGCTCGCCACATTGGTTTTCATGAAGTTCAAAGTGGTGGACGACGAGTTTGTCGAACTTCCTATACGAACCGTTGACACCGGATACGGAATCGAGAGATACACTTGGCTCTCGCAGGGTTCTCTGAGTTGTTTCCATGCGGTTTACGGTCCCATTCTAGACGAAGTGTTGAGGATGGCTGGCGTAAGCGGCGCTGACGATAAACTGCTGGCGAGGGTAGCGGAACTCTCCGGCGCGATGATTTTGAAAAAGGTAGCTGATCGAAGTGAGGCTCGGAAAAAGGTTGCAGAACAGGTTGGGGTAGGCGTTGACGAGCTTAACAAGGCGTTGCTTCCGGTTGAAAACGCCTTCGCGGTTGTGGATCACACCAGATGCTTGGCTTTCATGCTTGCGGAGGGAATCGTTCCCTCCAACGTGGGCGAGGGATACCTAACCAGGCTTATGCTTCGCCGAACCTACCGCCAACTTAGAATGCTTGCGATAGAGGAAAAACTCCTAGACATTATCGACATGCAGATTGATTCTTGGTCAAAAGATTTTCCACGCCTAAAAGAGATGCGAGACAACATACTGGAAATTCTTTCGGTGGAGCAGGGCAAGTTCAAGCAAACCCTCAAGAGAGGGCGCCTTCTTGTAAAAAGAATAACCAAAGATTTGAAAGCGAAGGGGCTCTCTGAAATTCCAGCCGAAACGTTGGTAGAACTTTACGACTCCCACGGTCTTCCGCCAGAGGTGGTTGAGGAAACGGCTGAGGGTGAAGGATTTAGGGTTAAGGTTCCTGAAAACTTCTACGGAGAGGTTGCCGAGAGACATGTTCAAGCGCCTCCGCCGCGAGAAGTGGAGAAAATAGAGGGGCTAGAGGCCTCGGTTTCAGACCTTCCTGAAACTCGGATGCTCTATTACGAAGACGCGTATCTTAGGGAATTCGAAACAAAGGTTCTCCGGGTCTTAGACAATAAGTATGTTGTACTCGAAAAGACGGCTTTCTATCCCGAAGGAGGAGGCCAACCGGCAGATCACGGCTATCTGAAGTTTGATAAAACTCGGTCAGAGGTTGTGGATGTCCAAAAGATCGGAAACGTCATTGTTCACGTCGTAAAGGGTTCAGTGCCCAAAGAAGGAGAAAAAGTAATTGGGTCCATCGACTGGGAGCGACGAAACAGCTTGATGAAGCATCACACCGGGACCCACGTTGTCATGGGAGCAGCGAGACGTGTGCTTGGAGAGCATGTCTGGCAGTCCGGAGCCCAGAAAGACGTGGAGAGAACTAGGCTTGACGTCTCCCACTTCCGGCGACTAACGCTGGAGGAGATACATGAGATTGAAAGGTTGGCAAACCAGGCGATCGCGCGGAACATACCTGTTG
>JACUTO010000177.1 GCA_014859755.1 Candidatus Bathyarchaeota archaeon | reverse complement strand
GATGTGCTGGATGGTCGTGAGCATTTCGGGTATGTCAACGAAGAAATAGAGGTAGCCTATGAAGATCAGCAGACCCATCAGCAAAAAGGGAACAGTTCTTTTTATATTTGCACGCTTTCCTGAGAGCATTCATTGTTGCATCCATGCGTAAATAGGAGCAAATAGCGATTTCTGCATATTATCTTTTGCCCGACTTCCTCCGTTATCGATTAAATACTGCTTCGAAAATCAACTTACACTCGCGTACCATACGATCAATGTTGTCTAAGGTATCTGTTCCCAAGGATGAAAATCCTCCCTCAATCACCTTCAAAAGAAGAGCTGAACGGTCTGCGGGGAGATAGAACAAACTTTCCATGAGATACTGCCTTACTTCTTCACCAAATTTTTTGTCAACTAAAAGAGGCACGACACAACCTGCGGCTTTTAGACATGAGACCAAGCATAAGGCTTCAGCCGGCGGCTTATCTCGCGAAATCTCCCATGAAAGTATGTCGTCTTCAGAAACCTTTAACAAGTGCTTGGCGTAGGCTACCTGATCCTCGACATAATCTCGTTGATGAAGAAGGCGGGTCACTTCGTAGTCTTTTACTGCGATGGATATTAGATAGAGCAAATTTGCCATATACTCGAAGGAGAGGTTGAGTCGATCAACGATTTCCAGAAGCGCCGGAGGAAATGAAAGAAGATAATAACGCAAGCTGCCGTGTAAAATCGAGTGCCCCACCTCATGGCGGATTCCCCCAATCTTGACTAACCTTGGCAACTTCTTCATTTTTTCGAGGCATAAGGTGATTCGAGGTATTCCCCGCCAAGCATCGTGCATAGCGAAAAACAACTCGTCGAAAGGCGCGGACGCAACGCCAACTTTTCTGCATTCTTTCGCAAAGAAGGCCTCAACCGACGAAGATCGTTCAAACAGATATAAATCGACGATAGAAACCTCATGAGGCGCCGATCGGCTATAGCACTCTTGCATAGTTTCAGTAATTCTTTCTATCTCTTCATCGTCAATTTTACCATATTTTGAAACAACAATGTGCACCAACGCGCTTCCCATTAAACCTTAACTCACGGGATTTAAAGGTCGCTCTGCAAAGGCGACTAAAAAATCGCTCGTGTCGGTTAGAATTCTGGTTTTGCTTTTCCCATTTTCTTGTCTAGGCATGCTTTTACAAAGCCGTAGTATTCTGGGTCTGGCTTGCCGGGTCTACTTTTGAATTCCCCGTGGAACTGGGAGGCAAAGAAAAAGAATCTGTCAGGCAGTTCCAGAATCTCCATTCTCCTGCCGTCGGGGCTTTTGCCAGAGAAAACCAATCCATGCTTCTCTAGAATGTTCCAGTAATCCTGATTCACTTCCCATCGGTGGCGATGGCGTTCATAAATCTCTTCAGCGCCATAGAGTCTATGCGCCAGCGTCTCCTTTTTGATTATAATTTTATGCGCACCTAAACGCATAGTCGCCCCTTTATATTTGACGCCCCTTTGTTCGGGCATCAGGTCGATCACAGGGTGCGGGGTATCTGGGTTGACTTCGGTGCTGTTGGCTTCCTTTAGTTTACAAGTGTTGCGAGCGAATTCAACGACCGCCAATTGAAAGCCGTAGCAAATTCCTAGAAAGGGCGTGTCATTTTCGCGGGCAAAACGAATGGCTTTCATTTTTCCTTCGGTTCCTCTGGGGCCAAAACCGTAGGGGATAAAGATTCCGTCATATTTTTTGAGAAGTTTTAATTTGCTCGGGTTCCCCTCCAAATTCTCTGCTTCAATGTAGTCTATCAGAACTTGTGCTTGACAGGCGGCCCCGGCGTGTCGAAAGGCTTCGTTCATGCTCACGTAGCTGTCAACCAAACCTGCGTATTTGCCAACCAACGCTATTTTGACCTCAAACTGCGGGTTTTCAAAAGAGGCTACAAATTCTTTCCATTCGCTCCACTGAGGGGTTCGTTCTGGAAGGAGCAGTCGTTTGCAAACGTAATCGCCCATGCCTTGTTCGTCCAAGATTAGGGGAACCTGATAGATGGAGGGGACGTTGTAGGAGCAAAACACTGCTCTTTCGGGAATCGTGCCAAAAAGCGCCACTTTTCGAAGAGCTTCGGAATCGATCATTTTCCTGCATCTGGCAACGATGGTGTCTGGTTGGATGCCTATGCGGCGTAACTCGTTTACGCTGTGCTGGAGAGGCTTAGTTTTCATCTCACCCGTGACATCCAAGATCGGAACAAGGGCAACATGAACGTAAAGCGTGTTGTCGAACCCCTCTTCTAGGCGCATCTGACGGATCGCTTCGAGGAAGGGCAATCCTTCTATGTCCCCAACGGTTCCTCCGCATTCTGTCAAAACAACGTCGACCTTAGACCGTTCCGCAACCAAGCGAATACGACGCTTAATCTCGTCAGTGACGTGAGGAACTATCTGAACGCATCTGCCTAGAAAATCTCCCCGTCGTTCCTTGTTGATGACTGCTTGATATATTTGTCCAGTTGTGATGTTATTGTCTTTGGGCAGGTTGAGGTTTAGGAATCTTTCATACCCACCGAGGTCGAGGTCTGTTTCACCTCCGTCATCCGTAACGTAGACTTCCCCGTGGATGTAGGGGTTCATGGTGCCTGCGTCTACATTCACGTAAGGATCTATCTTTATGGTCGTAACCTTGAAGCCCCTAACCTGAAGCATCTTGCCAACGGAAGAAGTGACGATACCCTTACCGACGGAAGAAAGCACGCCTCCAGTCACAAAAACAAACTTAACAGGTCGATTTTGCAATAAAATAGCCCTCCTTGATGGACTTGCGGACAATACCGACTTTCTATTATAACACCTATGAATTTCTTTCGAGGCATAAGAAAAAGCTTTCCCATTAGAAATCTCTCATATCCGTTTTTTAAGTATGCTCAATAGGTTTTTATGCACTTGAGGTAATAAACTGTAAGTCATTGTCTATGATGCTGTGGCTGCAAGGAAAAAATGCAGATCTATTGTTTGCTTCAGCAGAAGGGCGGTTAAATGATTAGAAAAATCGGGTTTGACACAAAAAAATACCTGAATGCGCAGATAAAAAAGATACTTGACCGTGTTTCGTTGTTCGACAAACTGTATCTAGAATTCGGCGGTAAGTTGTGTTATGACTATCATGCTTCACGTGTGCTTCCGGGCTTTGATGTTGACACAAAAGTACAGATGCTTCGGCGACTGGGAAACAAAATTGAAATAATACATTGTATCAGTGCGAAGGATATCGAAGGAAGAAAAATTAGACGAGACTTTGGATTAGCATATGATGACCAAACACTCA
>JACUTO010000176.1 GCA_014859755.1 Candidatus Bathyarchaeota archaeon | reverse complement strand
GTTGACAAACGTAGGAAAAAACCAACAACAACACTCTGATTTCAAAGTAGCCTAGTTAATTCAAATCTTTCATAATTTCGTGCAGTTTTTCTTTAACGGTTCTAGCCAATCTTGGGGCAATTATCCCCTCTGCCGTGGCTTCCTTGAGCTTCTTTTCATCCAGTTTTTTGACTCTGCCGTTCGGCCAAACGCAAACGTCCACCTCTAAGTCCACGTAACGAATTCCATGGGGATACAGTTCTATCGGCGTGTTCAAGTTGATATACGTGCCTTTATATCGCCCGTCCTTTGCAAAATACCGCGTTTTGAAGTGCCATTCCCCTATCTTGGCTTCGGTGACGGCGTAGTCGCCTGGGGCCTTCTCGGTTTTGAGACCATCGTAGGTTCCTTTCTTCTTGAAAACTCGTCGAAATCGAATCAAAGATTTGGGGTGATTAAAGGCTTCAATCACGGCTTTTCCCAGATTAAAAACTTCTCCATGAAGCTTAACATGTTCTATTTCTATCAAGGAACCCACGATAGGATATTTCGCCCTGATGGTTTGTTTAAGAAGTTTTTCCACTTCTTCGCGAGAGCCACCTTTTTCGAGTAGTTTTTCCGCCATGTCGAGAGCTGACGAAATGTTCACTCCGCAAGCCTTATAGTAATGGTGACCATCCAAGGTCGGAGTAACTGACCCTCGAATCTCGTCTAACTTCTTCTTTGATAAAGCTGGAAATTCCACATCCACGTAACGACTTCCTTCCAAGATAGCCGCCGGAGCCTCTCCCTTCCGGACGACTACGTCATCGAGGCAAGACAGTAAGATCGAGGTGAAGGCGTTGACGGCTTCGGCGGTTCCGGAAGCTTGAACTCCCTGTTTATCTTGGCGATCGTAGACTTCAAGGTCAGGAAACTCATCGTTTTCCTTTAGTTCGAATCTTTCTCTCACTGTGGCCGACGGTTGAACTAAGGCGAAGCCATTATCAAGAAGCTCGAAAGAGGTTTGGTTACCGAGAATGTTCTTATAATCTAGAAGTAATTTTGTCAGGGCAGTAGCATAGATTCCTCTGATTTTCACTTTGAACATTTAGGTAAAGGTATAAAAAAGAACTATTAATAATTTGACTGGTCTATTTATGACACCTAATTTTCATGTGCCCATGTGCATGCTGCGCCTTCATAACGTATCTATTTTCTTTCCGACGCCTCCTCGTCAGGCATAGGCGCGTGTACGCGTCTCGTAACCCTTATAATGTGCCATCCATGAAGACGATCTTTTTTGTAGATGTGAAGCAAACCGCACTGTTCGCATTGTGCGCGGGCGTGACCAGTTTGAAAGTTAATATCGTATACTCTCAATGGAGAGCGGCATTCTGCACATCTTTCACTCGCTTTAGGTATTGTAAACCAGTGTAACAAAGCAGAACGTGTTTTATTTTCTAGAATTGAATCAAGAGTATGTGGGTATCCACAGTGAATGCATTCTGCCAAGACTTGATGTTCTGTCATTCTGGTCAAGCGGAATTCATTTTTCCCACATCCGTGACATTTAGTTTCTTTTGATTCGTGCTTCTCTTCCTTCATGGTTTATTCAACTCTTCATTTGTTTACGCTATTTATCTCCATTCAAATTAAAGATTTAGCAAAATGCCAACCATGAAAAAGTAGGGGAATCGTCACTGTTACCATACTTATTATTTCCGTCCTCCATTACGCCGTGCTTTTCTCGATTCTATATAGATTCCCAACTTTCGTAACTTGAAACTTTACGCCCAAGATTTTCTGAGCCAACCACATATTGGTGTCCAGATGATCTGTTACATCTCGGGTGAGGTAGACTGTGTTGCCATCTGCCAGTGCAATGTAGGGCACAAGCATGTCGGCTAGGTGAACGTCCACCGTAGCTTGGGCTTCGATCTCTCTAAAGAGGTTTTCAGCGGCTTCCCGACCTACAACCTCGCTGGGCTTGCGAAGTTCTCCTATGGCGTCTCCTCCAAGAAGCGCGCCTGTGCTGGTTTCTGCCCACAAAACTAGGGAACTACCCTTTTGGAGAGGGTTAGACCTGTCGTTGACGACTTGAATCTTTGCTTCATAACCATAGTCTTTAAGGTATCTATTGGCTGCCTTAGCTTGACGCTCCGCCACCTTCCGATCCTCCAAGAAAGTGCAGACGGATACACCGCGTAGTTCTTCTACTGTTCCAAATTCCTTAAGGCGGATAGAAGTGAGCTTGAAGCAAGGCTGAACCTCCAAGAGGACTTCACCCATGCCCTTCGGATAGTAACCATATTTTCGAACGGTTAAGGAAGCCTTCAACCCCATTCGCTCAAGCATGGGAAGAAACACACACTTCAGATAGTTTATGGTAGGGGCGTGACGAACGTCGGTGCCACCCTTGACAACTTGAACACTAACAGCGCCATTAGCATAGGCGCAGAGGGGCAGAATCGTTAACAGTAGCATAGGAATGCTTCCTGCGGTGCCTATCTCCGCCCTGACTTCACCACTTACGATGCCGTCTGGCTTGAACCAGAGTTCGCGAGAACCCATTGTGGCGCCTTTCATTTCAGCGTTGCAAAGCTTTGCGGCTGTGAGCACGGATTCAAGGTGCTGGGGGCGCAGTCCAGGTTGGCCGCGTCTTTGACGGATGTTGTAGATGTGCAACGGCTCGCCGAGGACGCCGGCTAGGGCGATGGATAGCCGTAAGATTGTTCCGCTACCGCTCTTCTGGCTACCGTCGATTTCTAACAATTTCAGTCTATTGAATAAGCTTTTATCGATTTTATTAAGTTATTTTAGGTTAATGGTGGGGTTAGGATAAAACAAATGAGGAACCTATGGCAGAATAATTATGTGTGGAGGTAGGTTGATGAGCGAAGAGAAGTTGAGCATCGAAGAATTGTCTCGGAGAATCGATGAGCTTCTTAACGTCTTAAACGTGATTTCCAGAGACCTTGCTGATATTTCGAAGTCTCTTAAGGCGGTTGGCGCTCCAACTGCTGCTCCAGCGATTCCTGCTGCCCCTACGGAAGGGATGCGAAGTGTTGAAGATGTTAGGGGGTCGTTTTCCTCGGATTTGGAGGAGATGTTGATTTTTGAGGAAGCTGGAGATTATATAGTGATAAAAACGCGTAGGTTCCTAGGCTCTGACAACTTCGCGAAAATTGCGTCCATTGTCCGCAACTTAGGTGGAGAGTATATTAGCGCCGGGAAGGATTCCCATTTTAAGGTTCCTAGGGAAACGGGGTGACGGAAAGAAACTGTTTTTGGCAAAGACCAATGTATTCGTATGCTGTTAGGCGGAGAGAGTTTT
>JACUTO010000175.1 GCA_014859755.1 Candidatus Bathyarchaeota archaeon | reverse complement strand
GAATCTTGACTAAGAATCTGACTTAGAATTTCTCCATCTTTATTTTTCATAAACTATTTTTCCACATCTAGGAAAATGAACATGACATGATGAATGTGAAGAATCTAACCGCATTCTCTGTAACGACTGTTTCGCTTGTATTTCCTTAATAACTCGTTAATTCCATCTATACCCAAAAGAGAACGTGTGCATATAGCCGTAGAGCAGCGTGTTGAGCGAGAATGCTTAAGAAAATCAAGGTTGCCCCGCTAGCCGAGGAGAGTTTCGGCGTAAGATCCATGTGCACCTACATAGAAACCTCGGATGTAAAAATTCTCTTAGACGCTGGAGCATCATTGGCTCCGAACCGATTTAGGTATTCTCCACATCCGCGGGAATACCAAGCCATAGCGGAATGCCGCGAAAGAATATCCAAAGCGGCGGAAAAAGCCGACATCATAACCATAAGCCACTATCACTTTGACCATCACACACCCTCCTACACCGACTGGTTCTGCAACTGGTCTTCTGCAGAAGTTGCCAAGAAAATCTACGAAGGAAAGCTTGTCCTTGTCAAGAGTTATCGTTCCATGGTCAACTTCAGCCAGAGACGCCGAGGATGGATGTTCAAGAAAACCGGGGGCAGCTACGCGGAAAGGCTGGAGATAGCTGACAGCAGAACCTTCGAGTTTGGAAACACAAAGCTAAAGTTTTCCGACCCAGTTTTCCACGGATCTGAAAACTCGGCGCTAGGCTGGGTTTTGTTGATCGCCATTGAATGTAGTGATGAAAAGGTTTTGTTCGCATCCGACGTTCAGGGACCCATGTACACTCCTACTCTAGACATGATCCTCGCTGAAAAACCTCAACTAGTCATCATGGGCGGACCTCCAACCTACCTAGCGGGATTCAGAGTAAAAGAGGAACACGTAAAGCAGGGAATGCAAAACCTGGAAAGCCTGGTTAAGAAGGTGCCAACAACCATTCTGGAACACCACACCCTTCGAGATGGGGAATGGAGAAATCTCTCTCAGCCAATATTTGACGCCGCGTCGGAAATAGGTCACAAAGTTGTTACAGCGGCGGAATTTGCAGGGAAAGAAAACAACTTGCTAGAGTTTCGCCGGAGACAACTCTTTGAAAACGAACCGCCAAGTCCAGAGTTTAAGAAGTGGATGAAACTGCCGCGACAGAAAAGAAAACTGATTAGACCGCCAGTCTAATCGACTTTTTCCTTAACAAGCATTCTACGGAATTTCCTAGCGTCGTTGCAGTCGGATTTAAGACGCCGCAGTTCCTCCGCTTCCATCTCAAGCTTGGCAATTTTCCTTCGAATTTCTTGAAGTTTGGCGCTCATCGTCAACTCCGATGGGGAATACGAATTCATGATAAAAATTGGTTATGAAATGCAAATATAGATTCAAAATCAGTTTTCAGAATTCATAATCCATTTTAGTAGAACAGATCAATTCGAGACTTTAGTGATGTTCCAATGCTCTCACGAGTCAAAGAACTGAAGAAGCTTCCACAATTGGAAGAATTGAAGAAACTTGAAACGTACAGTAAACAGAAAAAAATACGTGGGAGCCTAAAGCGTAGAGGTGTAAACATCGACTACCACGAATGCAAACAGTCTATTCCTCTACCAAATGGAGTCTATTGTGGGCTATGGAAGGAGACTGTAAGCGAGAGTTTGTGCAAGTCTTGTCCTTACTTCGATCGGGAACCTTTAGAGTACAAGTTGTTTAGGAGAACATGAAACAGGAAGGAGAAAAGATGGAGTGTCCCAATTGCAAAGGAGAAATCGTCAAGGACAAACAAAGTAACGAAGGCAATTTTTTCCATTGCAGGAAATGTGGAACCGTAGTCTACCGAAGGAACGTTCGATGAGGGAATGCGAAAATGGATGAACTGTTAACCCCAATAGTGTATGTGTTGGTCATAGGCGGTGTCGCCGGCTATTTCATGGGATACTTGATCAAGAAGATTTCGGGTATGGCGCTAACCATCGGAGTATTCGCTTTTCTACTCTTATACATGGCCTATACAAACGCCATCAACTTGAATCTGAATGAACTAGTTGCAACTATAACAAAATTCGCCGACATTCTCGGTCCCT
The DNA here is from genome assembly GCA_014859755.1 of Candidatus Bathyarchaeota archaeon. GTDB lineage: Archaea > Thermoproteota > Bathyarchaeia > Bathyarchaeales > Bathyarchaeaceae > Kmv02. Next base: position 1,208 of record JACUTO010000175.1, on the reverse strand, counting down.
TAGGGTTTACAGCTTTAGCGTCCAGCGCGCCCTTTGCAGGCAGTTTCGTTGCTGGCCTTGTTCTTGGCTTGAGAAGAGGCTAACCACCTCTATTCTTTTAGGTGCATGATTAGCTTTGGCATAAGTTCAGTTCCACGTAGTAAAATGCCTAATTCTCCATTTTTACATTCTTTTTCCGAGAACCTTTGAACCTTATCAGCCTTGATTTTGTTGCCCGATATGAGGAGGGGCACGGGGTCGTCGCTGTGGGCTTTTAGTTTGCATGGTGTCGAATGGTCTGCTGTGACGCAGATGACGTGGTCTTCGAGGTTTATTTTTTGCAGCATGTTTCCGACGAAGTGTTTGTCAACGGTGGCGATGAGCTGGGTTTTGAGGTTGAAGTTTCCGTCGTGTCCTGGTTCATCTGGCCCCTTGATGTGTATGTAGAAGCAGTCATAGAGGGGCAGGGTTTCTAGTAGTTTTTCCACTCTTAGTTTGCAGTCTTTTTCAAGGTTTTTGGATGGTGGGGGAAGGTCTACCATGTGCATGCCGGCTAGTTTGGATATTCCTCTTTCAACAGGCATGTCGGCGAGGCAGACGAAGCTGAAGCCATATTGTTGGTCGAGGTGGGGGAATTTTGGTAGGCGGTGGCCGGCGTCTCTGACGAGGATGACGTTTGCTTTTAGCTTTCTTTCTTTGACGCGTTTTTTGTTCACCTCATGTTGGTCTAGAACTGGTATGGTTTTCTGGGTGAATTCGTTGGCGAGGTTTGCTGAAATTTTTGCTTCTTCTGTTTTGTCTAGGGGTTCACATTTTTTTAGAATCATTTCGGCTTCGGGTTCTGCTACGCCGATGCCTTTGATTCTGGTGTAGGCTGGGTCTGTGTTGGTGATGTTGCCTGAGAGTTTTTTCTCTTTGCTTCTTATGATTAGGGCTCCTCTGTGGCTTAGGGTGTTTCTGAATTGGAAACTGACTGAGTAGGATTCCAGTTTTATCTGCTCGTTTATGGCTTTGGCTAGTTCTGTGGCTTCTTCTGTGGTTAGGCTTCTCCCCACCCTTCTGTCTATGATGGTATTGTTGGGGCCTAGGGTGGCGAAGTTACATCTTAGAGCCAGGTCGCCGTCTTTCATGGTTAGGCCTGCGCCGAGGGCTTCGAGGGCTCCCCTACTTACATCGTATTTGAAGGGGTCGTAGCCTAATATGGAGACGACGGCTACGTCGCTTTCAGG
>JACUTO010000174.1 GCA_014859755.1 Candidatus Bathyarchaeota archaeon | reverse complement strand
TAGACGATGCAGAAACATATCTCCTCGACGGAACCTTTCTAGGAAACGTCAACCAGTTGAAAACTTTAAGTTAACCATGAAAAGACCCGCATCTGTCAACGATTCGAATCTAAAGTCATAACCACAGAAGGTTTTTATAGAATTCTGATCTCCACTAAATTAGTGAGGTGAAAAATTATGGCATGGGATGACTTTCCAGAATGGTTTAGAAGAAGAATGAGACGCGCCCCCTTCTTTAGAAGCTGGTTCTTCGGAGACATAGAAGAAATGATGAGAGACATAGAACAGATGATGGAAAAAGAATTTAGAGAATTTAAAACCCGTATCCCAAAAGATTTAGTTCGGGAACGCAAACTCCCAGACGGCTCAACCACACATGAGTGGGGACCCTTCGTCTACGGCTACAGCATGACCGTTGGCCCGGACGGAAAGCCGAAAATAAGGGAGTTCGGCAACATAAAGCCTTCACGCAAACCCGAAGCCTTCGGACTCACCAGACCCGCCCTCGACGTAAAGGAAGAACGTGAGCCTCTCGTAGATGTCATCAGCACCGACGGCGAAATCAAGGTCGTAGCCGAACTGCCCGGGGTTGAAAAAGAAGACATCAAATTGCATGGAACAGAAGACATCCTAACCATATCAGTTGACACCCCAAAACGTAAATACTTTAAAGACATTGAAATGCCAGCGAAAATTGACCCCAAAAAAGCTAAAACTGTATACAAGAATGGAGTGCTAGAGGTTACAATACCCAAAACCAAAGAGAAAAAGAAACCTCGAGGAGAACCAATAGAAATCGAATAGATCAGCGAAAAACAATTGTCGACAACCAGCATAACAATTGCATTCCATTGACTGAACGTAACAGATCGGTTTTCACCAGATTACGGTACCCCCTCTCAATCAATTGGAGAGAATACATGAAAAAACCCATAGAAATCAAAGTGCTCGAAAACACCTGTAAGGAAGCGAAAGCTAAGGGGCAAGTGACAGGCGCCCACCTAACCCAGCTTTCCGAAGCCTTTGGCTCGCGATTTACAAAGGCTTGGGAGACGCTCAAGGAGGAGAGGGTCAAAAAATACGTTTTCAGACCAAGCGGCAGGATTGTTTGGATCGTGGTCGGCAGGGAACGTGACTACCTAGTTATGCCCGCCGCTGACTTTTGTTCCTGTGACGATTTTTACTTCCGCGTAATGGATAAAGAAGTACACTTGTGTTATCACCTTATCGCGCAAAAGATGGCAGAAGCTTTAGCGTGGTATGACAAAATAGAGGAAGATGATGACCTTTACGACTCCTTGATGGAAGAGTGGAAGAAGGTTACACCTTAAATATCTATCTTCCAAATATAAGAAGATGAGGATGCTTTCATGGACCCGGGAGTCTACTTTACGGTTATAATTCACATCCTAATGGTGTTAATATTCATAGCTCTAATCTTAGGCTTTTTATACATGATTTACGGCAGAGAAAAGAAAACCGAATAATTCCAAGACGCTCTATCGTGCTCGTTTCCGCAACATAATAAACAAAATCAAACCAAGAACCGTTAGAGCAACACCCATTAAGATCACCCAGAAGGCGTATGGTCCGGTGCCGAATCCTATCGGAGGAAGTGGAAATACCCAGATGATGGCTCCTGCGCCCATGTACGCCCCGAACAAAACTGTCGCAAGCATCATAACGATTATTCCCACGAACATGAGGACAAAGCCTAAGAGAAACAGTTTAAATGGAGTTGACCATTGGAAAGATTCTAACGCCGAAGTTTCCCGCTTAAGACTGTTGTAACAATCCGAGCAAATCCATGTGGTTGGTTCAAAGCAAAACTGACATACCTCTCGGCCACATTCTTGACAGATGTATCTCGCCGCACGCTTGCCGCAGACTTCACATGTTTTTACCTGCACGTTACATGACCTCTTTACTTAAGAACAAAATGAAAAATTACCGTGACGATTAGCATGAGTACGATTAAGGCTATAGAGAGTAAGAGAAGTATTTTAAGAGATTCTCTATCGGTTCCGAAAATTATAGGGAAGGGACCGATAATAACTGCGCCTCCGCCCTTAACTTTCCCCTTCCCCCTCGTGGTCGAAAAAAACATGAGGATAACAGCGACAAAGGCTATGAGAAATCCGGCGAAAACTAAAATGACCCCTAAATTGAACAATAATTGGTCGCTCATTTACACGTTCACTTCTCCTGATATTTAGAAGTAAAGGGAGTTTAAATAAATCTTAAGTAAGGTAATATCTTTGACCGGTTTCGGCAATTTAGTGAAGCAAAATGGGTTCAGAGAAGATCGTTGAACAAATCCTATCGTCGCGACCAGACCTTACACGTCAAGAAGTCCACAAAATGATCGAGAAGAAGAAGGAGGGAGTAGGAGAATTTTTCACGGATGAAACCGCGGCGCGCATCGTCGCCTCAGAGCTGGGAGTGGAAATCGTTCAGAAGCCTCTTCGACTCGAAATACTAATTCAGGACCTTGTTTCTGGATTGAATGACGTAACAGTGGCTGGACGCGTCGTCACTTTTTATCCCCCTAAAACTTTCACCCGTCGAGACTTGACTGAAGGAAAGTTTGCTCGTTTGCTTATCGCAGATAGAAGCGGAACGTTGAAGGTGGTTTTGTGGGACGATAAGACAGACTTGGTGGAGACTGGAAAATTTGAACAGGGACAAATCATCAAGGTTTCGCATGGATACGTCCGTGAGGGGTTAGATGGAAAACTGGAGTTACACGTGGGATCGCGTGGAAATATCCAAATTTCTCCACCAGACGCTACAGAGACCAAATATCCTCCCGCCACACGATGGGTAAAAAAAGTGGCTGAGATAAAGGAAGAAGGCGGCCCAATAACTGTTGAAGGAACCATCTCAACGACACCCACTGTGAGGCAGGTGGTCACATCGCGAAATGAAAAGGTTGCAGTCGCCTCCTTCGAGTTGAGAGATGACACTGGAAAAATTGGGGTTTCAGCGTGGAGAAAATTGGCAGAGGTTGTGAATGGTTTGGCCGTGGGAACACGAATAAAAATAAAAAACGCATATGTAAGGAAGGGTTTCGCAGATCAGCTGGAACTGACCTCGCGCTCTTTCACATCAATAGACATCCTAACTGAACTAGAGAGGTAAAGTTTACTCTTTTTCCTTACCGTGTGAGGACAGCGCACGCATTAATTTTACGATAGAGCTCATATGGCTTCTCTGGCTTTTTGACACTGTAGAGGAATAATTGAGCAGGGAGAAAGCTTGCCCACCTTAGAGGCTACAGCTTACAATTATAAGAAAATTCTTGACTCAGCTTAGAAG
>JACUTO010000173.1 GCA_014859755.1 Candidatus Bathyarchaeota archaeon | reverse complement strand
TCTGACGCTTCTTCTTTTCTTAATCGCCTCGAAGACGTCCAAACCTTGTCACCTTTGCTCAGGCTATTCTAACTGCCGTTTCGATGACTATTCCCCGTTCGGTTATGCGGAAGGGAATCAGCCTAGGAGTGTAAATAGTTTTCCTCATTTTCTTCATTCGTATTCGTCTGTCGATTCCACCGGCAACCTCCTGCGCAGTGAATTCGATCACCCCGTCAACTAGATGTTGCAGGGTAATTTCTGTTTGAGGGTCTTGCATGCCCTGCACAAGGAGCAAAAAGTGAATTCCTCCATGCTTTCGCGCGTTTTCTAACAGTAACTCAACCATTTTAAGGACTGAATCAACTTTTTGGGTCTGAAGGAGATAGGACAGTGAATCAACCAGTGTCCAGCATCCCTTTTCGATTCTTGAGGGTATTTCTTCACGAAGAATTTGAAGAGCGCTTGGAGTATGAACGTCAACAAAGACCCATTGAGCTGTTTTTTCTAGGGACGGGACATCCCAACCAAAGGTTTCAAAATCCTCCTTCAAGGTATCAGATGACCTAATGGTTGTGAAGCAAGCAACTTTATCTTCTTTGAGGGCATGTTGGTAAAGGATTTGTTGGGCGAAGATATCGTATCCGGAACCCGGTTCTCCCATAATCAAGATAACGCTTTTGTCGGGGAGACCTCCCCCGAGTACTTCATCGAGTCCTTCTATCCAAGTCTTAACAAGTTTCATGTCTTTCCCGGCTAACATTTGATATTGCTATTTCGCAATATTATATTTTTCAAATGTGTTGAATAGGAAAGGAAAAGTTTTGTCGATTTGATTTTGTAAAAGAGCTTAAGTAAAGAATCACACAATTGCAGTTGCCAGAGGTTGCGAGAGTGTTGTTCCTAACATTGTTGGAGGTTCTTCCAGGCAGAGCAGGAGATCAACCCGGCACCCTAAAGAGAATCAAATTGGTAACTCCCCCCACAGACGTCAAAATCCATGGAGTCTACTTTTTATTCGGCCGCTACGATGGAGCCATCCTTTTCGAGGCCCCAGACCTCCGAACAGCCAAGGATTTTATCTTGCGAGCAGCAACACACATTTACAAAACCGAGACCCTAACAGCTCTGCCAGCAGAAGAACTCTAACCAATAAAGGAGGCTTAACCATTTCCGTATCTAAACAAACTCCGCCAACCCAACTCATGTATTATGAAGATGCGTACCTAAAGGAGTTTGACGCAAGGGTTCTGAAGATGATGAAAATCGACGACCGATACGGCGTAATTTTGGATCGCACCGCCTTCTACCCAATGGGTGGAGGACAACCAGCAGACACCGGTGTCATCAAAGGAAAAAGCGGAGAAATCAGGGTTGCAGATGTTCAAATGATTAATGGAGCGGTTGTTCATTTTGCCAGCGAAATTAGGGGAGAAATTAGGGAAGGAACGGAAGTGAGGGGTGCCATTGACTGGGACCGCCGATACGCCTTGATGCGAAACCACACAGCAGCCCACTTGGTGGCAGAAGCAGTACGAAGGGCAGCAGATACTCCGATGCCAATAACCGGATCGGCGATAGACGTGGACAAAGCCCGACTGGATTTCGCCCATAAAGAAAACTTGCGACCCTTACTTCCTGAAATCGAAAGAATTGCGAACGATGTGGTTAAGGAAGACAGAATAGTGGTAGTCAAGACGATGAAACGAGAAGAGGCTGAAAAATACGTTGAAAAGTTTCATGAAAGCCTGAAAATCTTGCCTCCCCAGGTTCAGGAGGTTCGGATAGTGGAGATCAAGGATTGGCACGCTTGTGCCTGTGGAGGAACGCATCTGAAAAGTACTGGAGAAATAGGGACTATCAAGGTTTTGAAGAGGGTTTCTAAGGGTAAGGGTGTTGAAAGAATAGAGTTTTCGGCAAAAGAGTCTTAAGTTAGAGTGTAGTCAATTCGGTTTGGATGATGAACGCGAGAGTCAGCAGAGCTTCAGAGCGGTGATAGCAACTCGACGGGCGATCTGACAACCTTTCACGTTTTTAGCAACCACCGTTACGACAAAATTTAAGAGGAAAAAGGGTCATGTTGAAAAGGCTGGAGGAAATGGCATGCCCTGCACGGTCGTAGTTTGCGGTTTCTTCGGAGACACTGGCAAAGGAAAAATCATCTCCTATCTGTCATTAAAAGGCAAAACAGCGGTGACAGCAAGGGCTGGAGTAGGCCCCAACGCAGGTCACACAGTAGTTTACAAAGGAAAGGAATACAAAATGCGAATGCTGCCCAGCGCCTTCGTTTACGACAAATGCCGTCTTCTGATAGGACCAGGCGTTTTAATCAACCCAGAAATTCTACTTCAAGAGATACAAATAACCAAGTCCCAAAACAGAGTTGGCGTCGACCACCAATGCGCTGTCATAGAACCAAAACACATCGAAGCCGACAAAAAGGGACACCTAGCCCAAAAGATAAAAACTACAGGTTCTGGCACAGGCCCCTGCAACGCTGAGAGAGCGTTGAGAACGGTCAAGCTCGCACGCGACTTTTCAGAGCTCAAGAAATTTTTGACGGATGTCCCCCTCGAGGTGAACACAGCAATCAACGAAGGAAAAAACGTTTTAATAGAGGGAACCCAAGGAACATACCTTTCCCTTTTTCATGGAACCTACCCCTACTGCACCTCTAAGGACGTAACAGCCTCAGCCGCCTGTTCAGACGTTGGAGTCGGCCCCACAAAAGTTGACGACGTCGTAGTTGTATTCAAAGCCTACACAACACGAGTCGGAGGAGGCCCCCTCCCCAACGAGCTTTCATGGGAAGAAGCTGAGAAGAGGGGCTGGGCTGAAGTTGCCACCGTAACGGGAAGAAGGAGACGGTCAGCGCCGTTTAGCTACGAGCTTGCAAAGAGGGCAGTCATGCTTAACGGAGCCACTCAGGCTGCTTTAACGAAAATCGACGTGATGTTTCCAGAATGCAAAGGAGTTAAATCTTACGAAGAGCTTTCAAAAGAAGCGAAAGCTTTCATCGAGAAGGTTGAAAAAGAAATTCAAGTTCCAGTGACGCTGATCGGAACAGGCCCAGGCACGTTGGAAATCGTGGACCGAAGAGAAGAGTTAAAAAGTTAGTTTAGAAGTTTATCAACATTATGAGGTCTCACCAAACATGTCAACTATCGTGGTTAAGATTTCTGAGCTTCGCGGTAAAGATGAAGAAAACGTGGGGGATTTAGCAGAGTTTCTGGAAGGCAGAGCAGATGTGACGGTGGACGTCACAAGCGATGAGATCACTTTGAAGTATGAGGAAGGAAAGAAAGGCCCTTCAAGATCACATCTACGAGTGCTTCTTCGAAAATTTCTGCACAAAGCAGAGTT
>JACUTO010000172.1 GCA_014859755.1 Candidatus Bathyarchaeota archaeon | reverse complement strand
GAAGAACCTTTCCAAACTCCGAATCGGTCTCGTCGTTAGGAGCAAACACGTGAGCATCGGTTCTTTGAACAACAAACAACACACACGCTCTATAGCCTTCTTTCTTAGCCTTCACCAAATCTCTCACGTGTCTCCTCCCCCTTTCAGTCTCGGCGTCAGGAAACAAGGCTACGCCGTCTTTCACCAGCGTGCACGACTTTACTTCCAACAAACAACTCTCGTGTCCGTTGGCCAAAAAGAAATCAAATCTAGTGTGCCCATAACCATATTCTGGCTTTATTATGTTGTATCCCGAAAGTTCTTCTATGTCCCTGTTTCTTAAGGCCTCTAAGACCAGTTTGTTGGGCACCCGAGAATCAACGGACACCACCTGACCGTTATGGAAAACTCCGATCAAATCAAAATCAGTTTTTCTGTCCTCTTTCGCCGCCTCTCTGAGAATAACTTCGGTTCCCGGAGTTAGAAGCTCGTGCATTCTTCCAGGGTTGGGCAAAAAACTTGGCAAAATCCTATCTTCGACTCTTACGAGGGCTAAGAAACGGTTTGGTCTCTCCTGAAAAACGCCTCTAAGGGTTCTTCCTTCGATTTTTATGAAGCTAACCAACGTCTGACTTTCCCAGCCACACAAATAGACATCGTACAGGATTGGAAATAAAAGTTAGGCTAGAAAGAGACTGACATCATAACTGATGGACAGCGGTGTGATGTTTAGTTTTCCGTTATCGATTTTCTATTCTTCTTCCACAGTTATGGCTTCGGTGGGACAAGAAGTCACGCAAGCCATGCATAGAATGCAGTCATCCGCTCTCACAGGAACAGATTTCTGAGTGTCTGGATGTTCAGCAAGGTCTTGAAGTTCGAAGACGTCGACAGGACAAATATCCACGCAGACACCGTCACCGTTGCATTTGGTCCAGTCAACCGTAACCTTTACCATCGTATCTACCTCAGCTTAGTCCTATTCAACACATAAGATATTTTAATATTTTATGTTGCATGCCTGTTTTTGGCGCCTTTCTTCATCCAGCCTCAAAAGATTTATAACAGTGTTATAGCATAGCTTATATCGTAAATTTTGAAAAACCTATAAAAGGAGTGAAAATTTTATGCCCGAAAAAAAGAAGCTGACGATAATAGTTCACAGCGGCACCTTAGACCGGATTTACTGCGCCTTCATACTTGGTTCCACCGCAACGGCCATGGACATGGAAACTCACCTCTACTTCACTTTCTGGGGCCTCAACATGCTCGTGAAGGGAGGCCTAGAAAAAGCTGGACTGCCAGCCACCTACAAACACATGGAAGAACAACTGAAAAAGAAACTAGGAGAAATGAAGTATCCCACACCCTACGATTTGCTCAAGAGAATGAAGGCTTCAGGACTGTTAAAGATCTACGCCTGCAGTCCAACCATGAAGATGTTCGGCGTAAAGAAAGAAGACCTCATCCCTGAAGTAGACGAGATAGCCGGGGCGGCAGCCTTCCTCGACCTCGCCTCGGATGCAGACATAACCCTCCTCGTTTAGCCCTTCCTTAGCGATGTGAAGAAACAGAAAACCGCTGTCAAGCTTCTCCTTTTTCTGAAACTAGAATAACATGCGCACTTTTTTTGGTTAGGTTTTTTGTATTAGCATTTTCATTTGGCTAACAAAATCGTGTTTGTTTCTTCTTTCGAATTCTGGTCTGCGGGTTAAGCCATAGCTTGAGTATACGTCTTCTAGAATTTTCATTTCAATGATGTGAGCTCCTGACATTAGGAATTCTTCGAGCCCTTCCGCGAAAACATCTATCTTCTCGACGATTTCGTCTTGCCTAACTGAATAGCGGTTTTCTAGGTGTTTGTATATGAGGAGTGTGGCTTCATCTCCGAAGATTTTTCTGAGAACCGTGTCTATGGCTTTTGAAACTTTGTCATAACACTCGTGTTTCTGTTTGGTTAGAGCACTCATTATCGGGCGCCCTCAATAACAATCTGTTATATTAAGACTTAATAAACCTTGCCGTAGATTTGACGAACAAACATACACACTTCTAAACATCAACCAATGATTCGCACAAAATCCGCAACATTTAACTGTTGAACTCTTTCAGAAACCATTTTTCCTTTGCGCGCGTGCGCACTCATCATTTAATAAACAACAAATGCGTGGTAACATAAAAACAGGCGCAAGACTTCACCGTACAAAACATCCGATCGATCCCATGCACATCTCAATTGAAAACAAAAACAACAGAACAAAAGTTGTAGAGCGCACAGAAAATAGGAAACAAAAGACATCTCTTCCATCGAAAGAAACTCATTCCAAGAAGACGAGTGAAAACAACATGAGAACTCCTAGAACAAAGGCTGCTAGCTGCAATGCTGATTTCAAAAATCCAGGTTCTTCTTTACGAAGTTCTGGGATCAAATCTGAACCTGCTATGTAAATGAAGTTGCCCGCAGCGAAAGGTATCAAAAACGGAATAAAATCTTGAATGAGAAAACCCAAGCTGAGGGCCACGAGGGCTCCAAATATTGCCGTGAGGGCTGTTGAAAAATTGAAGAAAATAGCCCTAGATTTGTTGAATCCTCCGTAAATCAGAACTCCGAAATCTCCGATTTCTTGAGGAATCTCGTGGAAAACGACGGCTAGTGTGGTGGCCATTCCTAATGGTATGCTTGCCAAGTAGCTTCCACCTATTATTAGGCCGTCTATAAAATTGTGAACAGCGTCGCCAAAGAGGTTCATGTAGGCGAAGGAATGGGGATGTTCCTCTGAGGTTGGTATGTGGCAGTGTCTCCACTGGAGAAACTTCTCCACAATAAAGGAAGTAATGATACCAATCAAAATGTATAAGGATACCTGCAATCCAAAACCGTTCTCCCCTACCGCTTCGGGAATCATGTGAATGAAGGCATGTCCGAAAAGTCCTCCAGCAGAAAAACTTACGAGATACAAGAGTATCTTCTTTAGATTTTCTTCTTTTAACGAAAAAGCCAACACGCCGACTAGAGAGATTAAACTAACAAGAATGACGCTCACCAGACTATACAGCCAGACAACCGTCACAGAATTCCCCCAAATAAAACAAAACTAAAGAAGGCTGTTGGGACTTTTTACCTTTTTCTTTGTTAGAAAATGTTAACTTATTGCTATATGAAGTTGCGCTCTCATCCTCTCAGACTCAGGAGGGCAATCAGGCCAAACCCCGTAATGATTATGCCTGAGATTCTGTTCACCCACCACAACCTGTGAGGGTTGAACCTTGTACGAAATACACTGACACCGCTGCTCAAGATAAACCACCATAGGGCTGAGCCGATAAACACACCTAGGACCAATACTGCCGCAGAGACATAGCTCCCACTCGCGCCTCCCACCCCCAATCCGGC
>JACUTO010000171.1 GCA_014859755.1 Candidatus Bathyarchaeota archaeon | reverse complement strand
AGAGACGGCGACACCTTTGTCACAGAAGAGGGTTTCGTCTTCTATGTGTTTGGGTATGAACATCCGAAAAATCGGGTCTTATCCTTTCTAAAATACATCCCATCCAAGTTGAAGCCCCACTTCCCAATACGCTTTCTCAGACAGAAATGGAAACTCGGAAACATAGAACTCGCCCGACCAGAAAAACTCTATACAGCACAAAATTATCAAAAGCTCCTAGAAACCTTTCGAAGCACATATCCCCAATACATTTATTCCTGTCCCTACCGTGGAAAAGAAGTCATAAGCGCTCCATTGAAGCTTATAGAAAAAGTTTATGTGCCAAAAGAGTGTCTGCAGAGACTCTTTGAAAAGAAAAGGAAGGATCGCTTACAGAAACTAGCCTTAGAACTGATCTCCCTTCTCTCCATCGAATCCAAAGTGCCCCTTGAAGACTTTGGAATCCACGGATCCATCGCACTGAACATGCACACCGCAAAGTCTGACGTCGACCTCGTAGTTTATGGGTCAAAAAACTTCAGGAGCCTCGAAAAGGCAATCGATAAACTCGTTGGGGAAGGCACGTTAAAATACATTTTCACCAAAAAGCTTGACAGAACAAGGAAGCATCGAGGACGTTACAAGGACAAAATTTTCGTGTATAACGCGGTGAGAAAGATTAGTGAAATAAATGTTCAGTATGGGAATCACAAATACGTCCCGATGAGAGATGTCACTTTCAGTTGCGAGGTTGTTGATGACAACGAAGCCATGTTTAGACCAGCCGTCTATCAAATCAAAAATTATCAGCCCCTCGATTCAACCTCAAAACTCATGGAAGACGAAGTCCCTACGAGGGTTGTTTCTATGATAGGCTACTACAGAAACGTGACCAGACATGGAGAAAAGATCAGGGTTTCAGGAACGCTGGAACGAGTGGAAAATGTTGAAACAGGAGAAACCACCCATCAAGTTGTGGTAGGCACAGGAATACGCGAGGACGAATACATTTGGCCACTATAAAGCTTAGGGACCGCGACGCCATAATCACGGCGGATAACATTATTTTTCGAGTTTACGGCTATTTTCATCCCTCTGACGCATATGTTTGCGACCCAGAATACGCATCGGCTACAATCTACAGGTCCATGAATCCTCGGGCTCCCCGAGGGAAAAGAAAGCCCATTTACTACAAATTCTACGTAGATGAAGGCTTACAGTTCGTTCGGGAAAAATACCCGCGCTACACGATTTTCTATGAGCCTCTGCAAGAGCGATTTGTAGGCGTGCCGAAAGCGTACATTGCTAAAACGCGTAAACCAGACGAGAGATTTCGACAGTTGATTACGGAACAACCTGGAGACGATCTTCTTAAAGCACTACACAACTTATCTGCGTTGGTCATGTCTAGGTCAGGGTTGTCAGAAAACGATTTTGGAGTTTTCGGCTCCCTTCTTCACGGTTTCTATCACCCCAAATTTTCAGACATTGACCTCATAGTTTACGGCAGACAAAAACTGAGGAAACTCTGCGAAGCATTAGAAGACCTCTACCACGAAGAAAATTCTCTCCGAAACGAGTTTGAGAGCGAGAAGGCTCTTGAGGGAAAACGTTGGAAATTTGTGAACTACAGCCCAAAGGAGTATCTTTGGCATCAGCGAAGGAAAATGATTTACGCTCTTTTTAAGCACAAGGAAGGTGGAAGGCTTTTTAAGACAGAGTTCGAGCCAGTGAAAGACTGGAAAGAAATCTGCAACGAATATAACCCAGATACGCGAGTCCTAAAGAAGGGGTGGATCAAGGCTGTTGCCCGCGTAACCGACGACCAAGATACACCCTTCATTCCGTCAATCTATCAAATCGAAGTTCTCGAAATTTTAGAGGGATCGAAGGTTGAGAACATTCAACGAATTCTTTCCTACGTTGAAGAATTCAGGATGCAAGCAGAAACGGATGAGCATGTTTGCGTGGAAGGAAACCTTGAGGAAGTAGTAACCAAGACCAAAACATTTCATCAAATTACATTATCGTATGGTTCACGCTACTATGAACAAACCTTAAAGGTTATTAGATGATTATGGGTAGTTTTTCACCCTGAAGACTCTTCCTAATGAAAAGAAACTATAGGTGTCAGGTGTTAGATATGAATGTGGTTGATTATACACACACATCACAATTCTTATTTTCGTTGATGGACGGTGACAAAAATTAGGCGGAAAATCTCTGGCGTAGAATATGTCAACAGAACCAGCGACAACCTTCTAAAAGTGAAGGAGGAAAGTTTGCTTCCATTATATGAAAATTTGAGATCCGCTGATTGCATCGTCTGTGGCGGTTCTGGCAGATCTCTACATTCATTAAACATCGCCATGAGTCAAATAGCCACCATGAAGAACCCCAAGGTTGTGATCACCCGTGAGGATGTTGGATTCCCGGGAAGGGGGATGTATGATGCCGCATCGAAACTGGAGAAGAGGCACCGAAAGATCATTCTTCTAATCAATTCTGGAAGCGGCGAATCTGAAGATCCAAAAAGCCTCGCCGAAGATTTGGAAGAATACTTGGAAGAGACAGCCAGCGAGAAATTTACGATGGGCTTGATAACTTCCAATCCCGATTCTTCAATTGCCAACATCGTTCGAAGATACGGTAATGTAGTCGAGGTGGAGGGAAGGGGAAAGCAGACACCATCCGATGCTTACAGCGAAACTGGCATAATGGGTGACATTTTCGAGCTTGGAAGCCTCTTTCTGCTTCAAATGATGACTGAAGCTATATTCGAAGACTGTTCAGTAGAGAGGGTTTTTGAGCTGATTAATGAAGAAGCTCCCGTTCTAGGAGAGATTATTGATAGCATCGTCGATTCTGAAGCCTACAAAGTTTCCATTGATTTCCTAGAAAGGCGCAGTGACGTGTTCTTAGGCGGAAGGGGAACTGCCGAAGAAGTTGCTAAAATGACTGCAATAAGATTGTTCCACATCAAAAAGTTCCTAGGAGACAACGTCTACATCGCACGAGGCGTCAACACTCCTCGCCCCAGGGCTGGAGATTTTGAAATTCTAATATCCTACTCCGGCGAAACCAAGCCAGTGGTCAATTGGAGCAACACGTTTAGAAATTTAGGAGGAACCGTTCTCTCTTTAATTGGAAGAAAAGGCTCACCTCTTGAGAGAAATTCGGATTCGAAGATTCTTATAGAGGAGAGAATTGAACCTGGGCGGCCGAGGAGGTTTTACATGAGGGCAGCCTATGTCCTAAGCTGCCTTCCCATCTTGTTGACGGAAAGACTAAGTTTAAAGGGTCTTAGACTACCAGAATATATCCTAAACTGGTATCATTCCGTAATTGAGTAAACATTTTGAAATTTACAAAATTAACGATAGATTTACTTCCCAACATGGCGTGGAAATATCTACAGATGTTCGCGCG
>JACUTO010000170.1 GCA_014859755.1 Candidatus Bathyarchaeota archaeon | reverse complement strand
GGAAGTTCGGAAGATGAGGAAGCATCGTCGAGGCTATTGATTGAAGCGTTTTCGTCCTGTAACCTTGGATTCAAACATTTTCGTCTCCAAGATTAGCGCGCGGCGCTATCAGAATGTGTAAGAGTAGTTTTACATAACGATGGTTTTTCTTGGTGGTTAGAAACTTACCTAAACTGTACATTGAGACTTCCGTGATTAATGGTCCGTTATCCAGAGACTCTAGGATAGCTCTTATTTCATCCGTTTTCTGGGATAGGGTTAAGGCTGGAGAGTTGGAGGCTCACATCTCTTCTTACGTCCTTTTCGAGTTGGGAATGACGCGTGACGGGGCGAAACGTAGTAAACTTTTAGACATGGCGTCGCTTTGTATTTTGGACTCACCGAGTGGGGTTGAGGTTGAAAAGTTGGCAGGCGAGTATGTGAGAAGAGGAATGATTCCGAGGCAGTATGTCTTTGATGCTTATCACATTGCATCTGCATCTTTGGGTAGATTTGAAGCTTTGGTTACGTGGAATTTTGAACATATACTTAGAGAAAAGACGGAGCGGTTGTTGGAAACGATTAATAGGAAGAAAAACATTCACATTCCTAGACTAAGAAGCCCAGAGGTGTACGTTTGGTAACCGAAACTAAATTAAAAAGGTTGAAGATTGACGTGGTTAATGAGTTGCATGAGATTAGAAGCAAGCATGCTGGAGCTTCCTCAGAGGAAATAGAGCGAGTGGCTGCCGAGGTTCTTGAAGAAATTAGAAAAAGAAAGAAGTAACTTGGCTTCTGAAACAAGACTAAGAAGCTGCCGATCGAAGTCTACCACATTAAAGACTTCCCATACTAGGGAAATCCCTCAAAATTTCAGCGACAGATGAATATAGCTTGATTGTTGCTTGCATTCCAGCCTTTAACGAGGAGAAGACGATGGCTAGGGTGGTTTTGGTGGCGCAACGCTACGTGGATAGGGTTGTTGCTTGTGATGATGGTTCTAAGGACATGACGACTGAGATAGTTGAAAGGCTGGGTGCGGATGTGGTGAGGCATGAGGGGGAATCGTGGTTAAAGTGTGGCGGTTCGGGGTTTTTGTTTAGGAGGATGCGTGTGTTTTGAGGATCTTTTCGGCTGCTTCCTTAACTACTTGGCGCTCGGCGATTTTCTTGAGGTCTTTTATGGTGAGGTCTATGTCAAGGATTCCGTTGAGCTCTTGTAGTGGGTCGGGCGCGGGCTTTACGATGAGGGTGCCTCCTTTGGCCTTGATTTCGATAGGGTCTCCAGCTTTTAAGCCGACCTTTTCTCGAAGCCTCTTTGATGGGAGGATCTCGCCCTTGGATCCCACGTTTTTCCTCTCAACAAGGATATCTGACAAGGTTGGTTTCTCCAAAAGTATTTAGTTGGTGAACCTTTAAAATATAGAGGTGTTTTAAGATGAATAGGGTGAAGCTCACGTCTTCGTCAACCGTTACTGTGAAAGTGCCAAAGGATGTAGTTGAGGCTTTGAAGCTCTTGGAGAGGTCTAAACCTATAGGGGAAGCCTTGAAAGGGTTGATGGTTCATGAGGTTGAGAGGAGAATATGTAGGTACAAGCTTATGGCTAAGGTTTTTGAGTCAAAGTATAAAATGAGTTTTCGCGAGTTTGATGAGCAGGATGCTGTTGAAAAGTTAGGTCACACGTGGGATGTGGAGAGGGATTACTTTGACTGGGAGTTAGCCACAACTGAGCTTGAATCTTTGGAGAAAATTTTGAGAAGGCTAGCTTCTAGTTGAAAGTGGAGGATTTTGTGAGAGAGGTTAGAAAGGAAGCCGCGAAGAGAGATTATGTAAGGGATGTACAGATAATTGATCAAGGTTTGTACGCTGTGAAAATGTGGTTAATTGTAACACCTGACCTAAAAGTTCAATTGTACTACAATGAAAGGACTACAACAACCAACTTCGCATTACTTCTTCATGACGAAAGGATTTTCGGGCGAAACAAGCGAGGGGGATCGTGGCACAGACATCCTGTTGAGCGACCATTGGAACACGACATTACCCCGGAGGGAGCCAAGCCTGTGAGCGTAGCTGAGTTCCTAGAAGAAGTGGACAAAGTCTTGGTAGACAAGAAGCTCCTTTAGGTTCTAGCGATGATGATTAAATTGATTGTTGCTTGTATTCCAGCCTATAACGAGGACATTAGATGGTATGGGTTTAAGGTTCCGAGCGATTTTGTTTCCGTTTTTGAGAGTGGAAGGATTTCTGTTTTTCAAGTATTATAGCTCGGCAGATATATGAACTCTGATTCTGAATGCCTCACAATAGTTTTATTGCGATCTGAAAATTCTGGTCGGAATGGAATTAGCAGCTTGGGTGAATGGATGGGGTATGTTTGAATAAGGATAGACCTTTTGTTGTTGCGGCTATTCCGGCCTATGATGAGGAGAAGACTATTGCGAGGGTTGTTTTGCAGGCGCAGAGGTATGTTGATAGGGTTGTGGTTTGTGATGATGGTTCCAGTGATTTGACCGCTGAGATAGCTGAAAGGCTTGGCGCTGACGTGATAAGGCATGAGAGAAACCTGGGTTATGGGGCGGCGGTTCAAAGTTTGTTTAGGAGGGCTAGGGAGCTGGGGGCGGATGTTATGGTTACTTTGGACGGTGATGGGCAGCATGATCCTGGTGAAATTCCAAGGTTGGTGGAGCCTGTTCTTGAGGGGAAGGCGGATGTTGTGATTGGATCGCGGTTTTTGGGTGGTGTTGAGAAGATAAACGATGTTCCGAGGTTTCGGCGGTTTGGCATAAGGGTGATTACGAGGTTGATGGGTGCTGCGTCCAATTATGGGTTGAGCGATGCTCAGAGTGGCTTTCGGGCTTATGGCAGGAAGGCTTTAGAGGGCCTGAGTCTTTATGAAAATGGCATGGGTGTGAGTGTAGAGGTTTTGATGGAAGCTAAGAAGCGGGGTTTGATGGTTGTTGAAGTTCCAGCGGGATGTAACTATCGTGAGGTGGAGGCTTCGACGTATGGGCCGTTGAGGCATGGGTTAAACGTGGTTATGTCTATTGTGAGGTTGGTTGTGGAGGAGAGGCCCCTTGTTTTTCTGGGGATACCTGGCGTTGTGTCGTTGTTGGTTGGAGTGTTGTTTGGGGTTTGGATGCTACAGATCTATGCCATAGAACGACGTATAGTGACAAATATTGCTTTGGCTTCTATGGCTTTCATACTCATAGGATTCTTTGCCCTCTCCACTGCCATAACACTTTACGCCATCTCAAGGCTAGCGCAGAAGACAAATAAGCAATAGGGAGCGGTAAAATGGAGCGAATACTAGTTACTGGCGGAGGGGGATTCATAGGAAGTCACCTTGCTAGGCATCTTTATTTGCAAGGAAACTTCGTTAGTGTGGTCGATATAGAACCTGATAGCTACATCGAGGAAAAACACTACAGCGAAAAAC
>JACUTO010000169.1 GCA_014859755.1 Candidatus Bathyarchaeota archaeon | reverse complement strand
TTTTCCGCAGTTCCTCTTCTGAGTCGTTCAGAGTTGGAATAATCAGGGTTGTTATCTCAATCCAGATTCCGAGACTCTTGTGAAGCCTTATAGAATCCAATACGGGCTTTAAGCGGGCGCCACAGTTCTTGCGATAAAAGTCTTCGCTAAAGCTCTTTAGGTCAATGTTGGCTGCGTCTAGGTATGGCTTTATCTCAACCAAAGCTTCTTCAGTGATGTATCCATTCGTCACGAAGACGTTCTTGATTCCCTCTTTCCTCGCTAGTTTGGCTGTGTCATAGGCGTATTCGAAGAAGATAGTGGGCTCAGTATACGTGTAGGCTATGCTTTCACAATTATTTCGTTTAGCCGCCATAACAATTTCTTCAGGAGAAACATCTTGTCCAAGAATTATTTTACGGTCTTTAGGCATCTGAGAAATCTCAAAATTCTGACAGTTCCCACACCTGAAGTTGCATCCCACCGTGGCGATGGAATAAGCCCGCGAACCGGGAAGAAAATGGAATAAAGGCTTTTTCTCTATGGGGTCCACAGCGCGGGCTACGACTTTCCCGTAGACCAAACTGTAAAGCGTTCCGCTTCTGTTCTCCCGAACCGCACAGATTCCTCTCTTAGAATCGGTTATTCTGCATCTGTGACCACATAAATTGCACCTAACCACGTTATCGCCTAATCTTTCGTAAAACATTGCTTCTTTCATTCTGATCCATCTCTCTAAAATGAGCATAGTCTCACTTAAATATTCCAAAAGTTTGCTTTGTGAGCGCACGCGCATGCCGTGATGGCTGTTTCTAGGCTGGACTAAGGTTTTAGTGGCAATATCTGCTGCGTAATCCCTTTTTTCTTTTTGGCGCGTGCCAAGGAAATGAAGATTGCTCTTGAAGGAGTCTCCAAAAATGTCTCTAATTATATAAAAAGGTGGGGTTTATGGAAGCTCAATCTCCAGTATTGGTGATAGGCTGTCCAGCACGTTCAATTTTATTTTGCGGCTGGAAATGGTATAGAGCACGTCTTCTATGTATAGTGAGCGTGTGACCCAGTAGCTTTCCTCGTAGATACTCATTTCGCTTTTCAAATGCGTTATTCTTCCTTTTAACACAAAGCCGTGAAATAGCGAGACATCAAAGACATAGGCTCCTTGCCACACAGGTTCTCCATAGGCGTATGGAGGAACTTCGCCAGAGTATTTGCTTAGGTCTATCTTCGCTTCTAGGATTGGTATTACAAGAAGATTTTTTGATTTGTCGAATAGAAACGCTTTGTGGTCATATAGGAGCGGGGAGTCTGAGCCTCTGTCACCTATTGTGACGTTGTCCATCTGTATGGGGTTTGTGACGTTGCTCACGTCGAAGAGGGAGATTTTAATTCCTTGATACCATGCAAAGTCTCCTTCTTCCGCTTCGACTGTATGTTTGCCTACACCGATCAGATGCGTTTCGTCGTAGGGATGTAGATAGTCTGAGTATCCTGGGATGTGTAGCTCTCCTAGAACTGATGGGTTGGTTGGCTCGCTTAAGTCTATCACAAACAATGGGTCGGTTTTCTTGAAGGTCACAAAATAGGCCCTGTTTCCCATGAATCTTGCAGAATGGAAGTTTTCACCAGGTGCAAGTCCTTCTAGCTTTCCAACTACGCTTAGGTTCATGTTTAGCACGTAGAGATTAGTTTGGGTGATCCAGTTTTGTGTCCATGATGTTGTTTCGATTCTGAAGTAGTCGTTGTACTCGTCCATTGAAAATTGGTTACGCTCATGTCCGGGCACTGTACCTCTGGCTTCGCATGTCATGTTCCTACCTTGTACGCGTATTCGGTAGATAGTAGTGTTACCATTCCCGTTCCAGCCTCGATACGTCACGTATATGTTGCTGAGTGAGACATACATGTTGCCTGTGCCGCCGAGCATGATTGGCAAGTAGACTGGTGACTCTGTTGTGTTTTGCATGTTCACGGCGACAAATGTCGTGTACTGATAGTAGTCGTCTGTTGCGTTGAAGTAGCGGATTTCAGTAGGAGCTATCTGTATGACTTTTCCGTCAGAGTTGATTTCTGGAAGGTTAAGCGTATCATTAGTCAAGTAAGCTGCTTTGCTGACGACGAAGTAGACGTATTTGCCGATCATTCTTGAGTTGAAATAGCTGCCTGAAATTGTGAGGTCACGCAAGAGCATTGGATTATTGGGGTCATTGACATCATATACTTTCACGAATGTTTTGATGTCAGCAACATAATATCTGTCGTAGATCGTTGGGAAATTATATTCAGAGCCGAGGACTGCTAATTTGTTGCCGTTGACAAAGATTCCGATGGGGTATAGATTGTCAAAGGTTATTTTTGAAACCACCTTAGCCTGTGTGGGGGGATAAGCCTTCAAAATATAAACCACGTTGCCAGAAAGTGCGTACATGCAGCCATTATCGTCAACTTTCACAATGTCTGCTTCGTCTACTCCTGCAACTTGAATGTTTGTGGTTGAATGTGAAAGTTCAGGGGCAGGGCTCTCCGCGATTGCATAAACCTGCCCACCTTTGCCAAGCGAGTACACAAGCATTGCATCCTCAGGTCCATAAATCCAGAAAGGCCCTTGGATTTTGGAGTTCATTTTTAAGAAGTTCTTCAACTCCTCGTCGGACTGAAAAGCTGAAAGAAGCGGAGATTGTGGCACCGAGACTGGAGGAGCGCCCGGAGTGTATTCGAGTTGGATGATTTTCAAGTTGAAGATTACTGCGGCTAAAACTGATGCGAGCAGAATGGCAGCGAGTCCATAGGTGAGTGTTTGTTTTCTGATTTTGCTTTCCATAGACTATTCACCTACCTGCTTATTGGGCTTCCAGGGTATTTTATGCTAAGCGTTAGAACACGTCGTTCCAAAAGTTAGAACGGTCGCAAAGACCATACTCGAGCCGCTTCATACCAGAATATGACGCAAACAATGGCTCCGAAAGTTATTATAAACAAGTTTTCTCTGGTAACCCCTTGAACGAGGAATAGGAGGTAAAGAGCATAGAAAACGGTGGAAAAGACAGCGTAGAAGAAGTAGCGTGGAAACAACAGTCTTCCCAGCTTGACGAAGTGTCGGAGCACGCCGATTTTCACTTCACTAACAAGCGAGTATTGGCCGCCTGCTTCATGTTTCTGAACTAAACCCAGTTGTCGAAGCTGTTCGAGGTGGTGGTGCGCCACGCTTGGACTACTGAAATGTAATGCCTTTTGAACTTCTCTAACGCTGACAGGGTGGCCACTTTTCAAGAGAAGCCAGTAAACCTGCCAGGCTTTACCCCGAAGAGCATACTCAAACTCAGTCTCTTTTTGAGCGTTCAAGCTGCACCGCATCTTCAACTGCTAGTTCTAGGCTTTGCGACTTATAATTCCAACCATTAGAACGATAGCAACTTTCTCCATGCGCGCAATCTTTTTCTGTCTAATAGAAGATAAAGGTTTTAGTTGGGATTAAGTTTTTATGGGTGATTTAGAT
>JACUTO010000168.1 GCA_014859755.1 Candidatus Bathyarchaeota archaeon | reverse complement strand
ACTATCTTGATTCGAGATACAATATTTCCAAGTCTCTAGTCTCTGAACTGAGCAATGTCTCCGGGGTTCTCAAGGCGGATCCACGCTTGGTTTTGGGGACAACCGTGTACGAGGTTCAGGGAGTCATTATCGATCCTGAAAAGCCGGACCCATATATTCCAGTGGGTGATGATCGGTCTGGGGAGGCTCTTGTTGTCGGCGTTCAGCCTGAGTGTGTCATTAACGAGTGGCTAATTTTTGGTAGGTTTCTTAACGAGACCGACGTTTACTCTGCGGTTATTGGAGACTCTCTGGCGTTGGAAATGTTTGCTGATCCTCAGAAGCAGGCCATTAGGGTGTTTGAGAAAAACTTTGAGATACCTGGAGTGTGCTTGGATCCCCTCAACAATGGAAAGGTGGTGTATATGCCCTTGAATACTTTGTCCGCGGAGCTTGGGCAATCTGGCTACAATCTTCTTTTCCTCAAGATTGATCCTTCTGAACGTTCACAGGTTCTCGCCGAAATAGGAAACGAAATCTCGGGGAAGAGTTTGGAACTCGTGGAACTCAACGAAGTCCTAGACAGACATGTGAGTTTTCTTAATCACATTTGGTCTTTTGTTATGTTTTTACCTCTCTTCTCGTTGGTAACAGCCACCCTCTGTCTTCTCAGCTATCTGATGCTCTCTATTGCGGGTCAGCAACGTGAATTCGGCATCATGAGAGCCTTGGGCGCCAAACCCAGAAGTATCATGAAAATAATTTTTACGCAAGCCTTACTAATCACTTTGATTAGCGGAACAATCGGAATTTCTGTTGGATTATTCGTTACATTTGTGTTTTTGATTCCTGAACCCGTTGTCTCCCAATATACTCTTGTTTCTGTTGCAGGATGGTTACTCTTGGCTCTCGGCCTCCTCTGTTCGTCTAGTTTATATCCAGCTATGAAGGCCGTGAAAAAGTCCGTTGTTGGTGCGATATATTCTGTTTAGCCGATTGGAGCAAAATTAATTTGACAGTCGTTAAGATAGTGAGTAATGCAATTTGACTAGGGGTTGAGAAAATATGTCTGAATCTCTCATCGGCTTCGTTGTTAGCTATCGAACGGGTCCAAAGACTCAGCGCTCCAAGGAGTGCATCCTCAAGTTTCCTAATGTTAAATCGTCAAGCGAGGCGGCGCGGCTCATAGGTAGAAAGGTCGCTTGGCCAGTTGGAGAGCGTAAGATCAGAGGAAAAATCGTGGCTTTGCATGGTAAACAGGGGCGTGTAAGGGTACGTTTTAGAAGGGGTGTCTCGGGGCAAGCTTTAGGGACGCGTGTTGAGATAATCGGATAGCTTAGCCTAGAAGTATGCACGGAAATGCGCTAATGCTGTTGCGTGGGCTGGCAACTCGTTCAAGAAGTTTTGGATTTGCAGAATAGGAACAATTGGCACTTTGTTGTAGAATTTTAAGGGACCCGGAACCAGGGACAAGACCACTGGAATAAGGGTTGCTTGTCTCCATTGAATCAGACCTATCTCTTTCTGCAGGGAGGGGAGGGCCTCTGCCAAAACCTTGGTTCTCAAGGCTTGCGCCTCAGCAGCTTTCCTTATCGCCGATCCTCGCCAACCATGACTCCAATGCTTGCAATCCACGCAGGCGATGAGAGGTTCTCTACAGCCAAGAACGTCGATTTCCCACCTTCTTTGAGCCCATTTAAACCGGAAGCGCCTTTTGACGGCGAAGTTGTTGGCTTCGAAGGCTGTGGCTGCAAGGTTTTCAAATTCAATCCATTCAAGAACTCTGCACACTCTTTCAAAATCTGCTCCTGACTTGATGGCGTGAATGGCAATTTTGGCGCGTTGATTCGAAGATGCTTCGATGGTCCTATCCTTCAATTTGACGAGTTCGGCGTCACGAAACTTTTTCAACACTTCTTCAGTAACTTGAGCAGGAACGTTGGCGTCTCTGGCGACAAGCTCCTTTGCAGCTGGTCCGCTTTTCGTCAGTTTCAGAATGGAGATCAAGATGTTTCTTTCAACAGCCATGTCTGTTTATCTGTAAGCGTTTCAAATAAACAAATCTTTTTCTCGGGGTCTTATCAGGTCGGTTGCCTTTGTTCTCTCAGACTTTGGATATGAATATCCTCGTATTACAGCCACGGGAATTCCTTCATCTGCTTGCCCAATCACCAGTTCAGCGGCTGAAGACAACTCATCGGCGATGGCTGTTCTCTTAATCTTCAAAGTGTACCCAAACAAGTCCTTTTCTTTTCTCCGATCTCGAATGGGGTTGATTCCAGCGACTCCTATGGCTATGTTGATCTCACCCTCTCGTAGCGGGCGCCCGTGAGTGTCAGAAATTATGATTGCCACATCCTTCCCTGTTAGTTTCCTTATCTCCCGCCTTATCTCCTGCGCCGAGCGATCGGGATTCTTAGGTAAGAGCGCCACGTTTCTCTTTCCAGGAACGTTAGAATGATCAACGCCGGAGTTGGCGCAAACAAGTCCATGCTTGGTTTCGGTAATAAGTTTTCCGTCACCCATTCGGACGATGCTTCTAGATTCTCGAAGGATAACCTCAATGAGGTTTGGGTCCTTGTTAAATCGCTGAGCAAAGGCCTTGGCAAAATCTGATGGAATCACGTTATCAAGATTTACAACGTTTCCCTCAGTCCGCGAAACAACAACATGCGTGATTACGATGATGTCGCCGTTTTGGATGGGGGTTCCCTGCCTCTTCGTTGCCTCGCAGACCATTTTGGCGAGGTCGTCACCCTCTTTTATGGTAGGCAACCCTGTTACTCCTATTACCTCAACTCTGTTCATGTAGAACACACCATTTACTGAACTCTATCTTAGGACATATAATAGAATTTACACTTTTCCATGTATTCCCGTAACTGATCCATGTTTACTCCTAAGTCTTAGAATTCAAATATTGAAAGAGAAACATCAAAAATCAAGAGAAAAGTCCAGGCTATCTTGCACGATGCTACATTAGTATAAAATCTTCATTAAATGATTTTACTAATGGATGCTTCTATGTTAAAAATCTGCGTTAACGATCGGCATGCATATATACGATTAGTGTTTCAGCAAAGATTCCGCTCTTTTCAGATCCCTGGATGTGTTAATGTTTAAAAAAGTCAACAACTTCGGGTCCATTTGCCTAAGAACCACGGTCGAAATGTATCGCACCCCACTTAAACGAGCGATCATAGACCGTAAATCCAGCTTTCCCTGTTCCAACGCCTTTTTTGCCGCGGTCAAGGCCGATTTTGTATGGTAGGCTGCTTGGAGGGGCTCGATGTATCCGCTGGGCCATCTAGGGATAACAGCACCCTTGTTGACGCACGTGTCTAGGAGAAACTGTGCTATCTGGCTTGAAATGAAGGGAGTATCGCATGGCAGCAACAGAGAATATTCACCTTTCGCACTTTCGAAACCAGTTAAGGTTCCTACAAGTGGACTTTGGGCTTCGTGTTTATCGGCAACTACGTTCGCTTTATGACCTAACAGGCTTTCGAATTTCTCCTTTTGAACGCACGAACCAACAACCACCACTGTTTC
>JACUTO010000167.1 GCA_014859755.1 Candidatus Bathyarchaeota archaeon | reverse complement strand
ATTTCAGGAAGTGGAAATAAGACTTTGCCATTAATCTATAAAATGGAATAATAAGTCATAAATCGTATCAGAAGTTGAACTGGAGATTTCTCCCCAAACTCCCCTCTTTTTTCTTTGAAGTTCTTGCGCGCGTTGCTTTTTTCTCGAAGATTCACGACTACTTATTTTCTTTCCATTCAGCGCACTGGATTAAAGGAAATATCTGAATTTTCTCTTGTCTTTATTGACTTTCAAAACTCCTTTTTCAACTAGTCTTTTTAATTCCCTTCTTGTCCAAGACTCTGAGTATCCGTACTTTCTTTTGATGACTTCGTGAATCTTGTCAAAGGTGCAGTTCCCGACTTCTACTATTTCTGTGAACACTTTCTTGACAAGCTCGTCTCCAGCTCTTTTCCAAAGCTCTTTTATTATCGGTGCTTCTATGCCAAACTTGTTTTTTAATTCTGACAACTTGGTTGCAAGAAAGGCTTCCCAAATTCTTTTTTTCTCCTGGGATATGCACTCTTCTTTTATTAGGTTCCAATCCAGTCCAATTTCTGCTAAAACTCTCATGTCATCCAGATCAGCGTTTCTTTCCGTCATGCCTTTGAACAAGAAAACATCTTCTGGGCACATCAAATAAATGTCCAAGTTGCCAAAAGTTTTGAAGAGTTTGGATCGGGTCTCCATTCCAGCAGAAATAACTAGCCCTTTACATACCTGTTTGTAGAAAAGATCATATTGAAATCCATCTGGATTCCTTAGAACCACAGAAGTTCCCAATTTTTCATATTCCTTAGGTAGCTTGATAACTTCATGATAATTCAATGACTTCATTACTTCAACAAATTCTTTCAGTTCAGCTAGAGATGTGAATACGATGTCAACATCCTTGGTGGCCGGCTTCAGGTCCCTGAAAACCATGGTGCAGCCACCAATGAGAAAGACCCTTGTTCTAGGTTTCAGGACAAGGCCAACTTTCTCCAACTCTTTTTCTATATACTCTTTTCCAAACTTTTTTCTTTCAAGCATATGGCATAATCCTCTGCTTTTGACTCAAACTCTTTCCAAGTTGGAAAATATGTAGGCTTCGGCTTTCCCCTGTTTTTTAGGTAATTAAACAGTTGATGAACTGTTTCTTCGAGTTCTAATTTTTCGGATTCCTTTTTCAGATAATCTAAGTCGATCTTGTCCGGATTTTTTGATATTAGAAGTAAAACGTACAAGGTGTTTTTTGCACTCGTTCGATCCACTGCCAATGTGTGCAAAGCCACATCTTCCACTTCTAAGCGCTTCTTGTAAGGTGTATAGAAATAGTGCCTATAGTCCGGCAGTATCAGTTTTATTCCGAAGTCATACATTTTAGTAAAGCATGTTGAAAAAATATCCTCCTTCTCTTTTATTTCTTGCCTAGTTTTCAAGATGAACTCCTTTCCTCTTTCCCACAGTATCACGGCATCCGAGGATAACTCCAAAGCTAGTTTCAAGTTTAGGTAGCGCTGAAACTCTTCCACAAAATCGTAAAGAAGCTTGTGTATTGAGCCTTTTGAGTAATAGAATTTTTCAGTCGTTACTATGCCAAATTCTCTTAATTTCTTAACCACTCTCCTTACGGTTCTTTCAGAATAGCCAGATTCCTTCGCAATCTCTGACAGTCTCATTTTGGAATAGGTTAAAGGCAACAAAATTTCTAAAGTTGGTCCGGAAAGAATTTTCTCAAATTTCATGTGCTGGTGTTCGCTGATGAATGTTTTAAGCAGGGAAGAGTGTTTATTACTTGAGATTGCTACTTGTTTCGAAAATCCTCTTTTCTCACTTTCGATGAATCCCTTATCCTCAAGATCTTTCACAGCGATGGAAACCCTTGTGGGGCTTCTGTTTACATCCCTAGCTACATCTTTTATTCTCGTATATTGGAAGGAGCTGAGGCTTCTTAAGATTTTCAATTGTAAGATATTTAATCTAAGTTTCATATATGCTAAATAGCGAAAATAATATTTAAATAGTTTCTTTTTTTGGCAGAGATTGGATGCTGGGAACGATGTTGGGATACTCCTGCAACTTCTCTCCTTTTTATTTTGAAAAATGGCATTTTTTTAAGCGGAACATCTCTAATTTGTCTTCGTTGACTATCCCGCTATTCTTTAAATCCTCTAAAAGTACAATTTTTCCGTCTTTAACTATTTCTTCATTTTCTAAACAATTTTTAATCTGTTCTGCTCTTCTGTTATAAAATCTCGTTGCGTTATACTCCTTCAGTTGATTTGAAATATGCTCCTTGCTACCTGTTGTAATCTCCAATAAAGTTTCAATGCTTAGTTTTCTAACAAATTCGGCATATCTTTCTGCGTAATCCATTAGTCTCTCAATAGGTTCAGCACCATCCATCACACAAATTGACCCAATATTTCTTCCCAAATTTCTTCTGAACTCATATCTTTCCATTCTCCGTATGGCGGTAAATCAGTAAAGGATTTCAGTTTTTGAACAATACAACCAATTTTCCTCTTATCTTCGTATGTAACTTCAATCGACCAATTGCCTTTTGAAATTTTCTCAACTTTCACTATCAGTACCCCCTAGAACTATTTTCCATGCTGGCTTAAATAATATCTCAAGCACGCATTCGAACCGAAAACTTCATTCTCTACTCCGACTACTTCAATATGGCGATCAAAATGGGTATGGGAAAAGGCTCTAAGAAGAAGCCAAAGACCAAGAAAGAAAGAGCGGAGAAAAGAAGAAAGCGCAAGGAGAAACGTTCGAAGAAGTAGACACGACAGAACTCAGAAGTTGTTATTTTTTTCCTACGAGAATAAACAACAACTACTCTTAGACCTGGTCCGGCAAAAGTCTCAGTAGTAGTCGGGGAGCCCCAGTAGTGCTGGACGACTACTTCTAAGTCTGTTCTAATTATCTTGTTGACCTGTTTTTGTGTGGCAAGTCATCATTAATATTAAACCTTCATAAGTTGTTGTAGACCGGCTGGGGAACACAACGACTTTTAAGCCAATTTTTGCACGATTATCAGACAACCTCTACCACATATCTTCCTTGGCTGGAGCTCTTTCACTTGTCGTCGTCAAGCAAAAACTGCAGAAATCAAAGACGACGACAACTGCAGACGTGCACCTCGCAACATGCCAACCACAAACCATAAGGGCTTTTCAGCGGAAAGAAGCTTTTTTACGAGTTGAAATGTTGCATGATATTTGGAAGGGTTTCCGAGGCACGAAAAGTTGTTAAGGTTTATTTGACGCCTGAACAGAAGCGCATGCTTGAAAGGATATGCCATAGCCTAGGAATGGATGAAAGCGAAGTTTTACGCCACGCATTTATGGAATACGCTAGAAGCATAAGTCTCATAATAGAAAAAGTACACGGAAAATATGGAGGAAGCGTGCAAACTTGCCGAGGTAGGATTTTGAGTACTTTGATACTATAGAAGGAGTTTACATATACCGTAAGCGAAAATAACGCCGAAAAAATTAAGCTATATTATCCTGTAATAAGTCATAAATCGTAATATAGGTTAAATCTTTAAATGAGTTAAGTATTAATCAGAAAGCAGAAAT
>JACUTO010000166.1 GCA_014859755.1 Candidatus Bathyarchaeota archaeon | reverse complement strand
CCTCGAAGAACACCCTGTCCATATTGTAGGAATAGTGCTGACCAGTGTGCAAAATAAAATAATCTAACCCTAAGCGTTGACACTCCCTGATCACGGGAGACATCTTAATTATCTCAGGCCTTGTTCCAAGAACTATCGAAATCTTCACCAAACTTCACTTTCCAAATAGTCCCGCTATTTCCAAATCCATTCGGCTACCAAGCTATAGTATTTGAAAAACAGAAATCCTTCCACTCTCAAAAACGGAAACAAAATCGCTCGGAACCGTCAACCCGTACCATCCAATGTCCTCGTTCCACCAGACAAAATATACAGAACTGAAGCCGTTCTCCAAGGCAAGACTCGAAGCTTCTTCCAAGTTGTTTGTGAAAAGGATAGCAGTGTGATCCTCATCCAAATACAGCTCATTCCAATAGAAAAAAACATCATGCACAAGCACAGCGGAACCATCCGTCATATGCCCATTTAACCATTCAATAGCCTTCACGGTTCCTTCAGTGTCTTGAAGCGGCACCGAGCTGCTCTGCATGGTTGAAGGAAAATATTTCCACGTGGTTGAAGCGCCGAGAAGCCCATATCTACCTGAAATCAGAGGCCAAGTCATGAAAAGCGATCCTAACAGGACTGTGACCCCCGAAATTCCAATAGCGCTTTTCCTCGAAATCTTCATCCAACTCATCCACCTCAAACCGGAGGCTACCCATGTATCCCGTGACTTCAAAACTCTCCAGAAACCATTCACCGCATAAAACGTGAACGGATAAACCAACATCAACATCCACCTATGCCAATACTCCAACGCACAAAACGGCACCACCAAACAACCGAAGGAACCTACCAGGAGCAGAGTGGCCCATCCATCCAAAATCTTGTCCCTGAAAAAACCCACCAAAACCAGAGGCAACCAAACCAAATAAAGAAGGGCAAACAAAGAAACCACGTTGGAGACCAACTCAAAATAGCTAGCGTAATGGTCAACCGGCGTAACAACACTCAAATAATCCACCAAGAAAAAAAGCCCACCAGGATGAGGATTAAAACCGTCATTAACTCTAATGATATTGGTTTCCACACGGAATGACGCTGGAAACATACGGAAATAGATGCTGCCCACAAAAACTATCAAAGCTGGAAGAATCGCCATCAGAACCCTGTAAGGCATTTTCTCTCTCTTAAGAAAACTACTCGCCACCAGCCCTAAGACCATGGCAAGCATCGCAACCGAGGCATATTCATGTCCCAACACAACCAACAGAGAAAGCACCGCAAGCAACGCAAGTTCTTTCCAGCTTTCAGTCTTTTTCAAAAATGGTAGAGCAAACAGGAGAAGCATCAGCCCAAATAGGTTTCGATAGAAATGCCAAGAAATCCCCAACGCAGCCAACTGAAAGGCAAAGAAAATCGAAGCGAACAAGCATTTCTTCACACCCCAACTCAAACCCCTCCAAGCGAAATAATAGATTCCAGCCGCGCTTCCACCATACAACAACGGTCCAATAACCTTCAGCAACAAGAAGGGATCAACCTCTGTCAGAGAATACAAGGGAACCAAAACGGCGTAAACAAGCCACGTAGAAAACAGGGAACTCCAATGATACCACACCACGCCACTCTTCATCCTCGCCGCATAATACACCGTGTCAAAACCAATCGGATAAGGAAAAGACAAAACCTCAGGTACCAACCTAACCATGAAGCCGAAAACGAACGCGAGAAAGAAACCCCTTCTAAAACCTATGTTCTGTAGGCTTAGACGCATCATGGGTTGCGGCTCTTATCCTCTAACATCATGATTGATGATTGCCCCCGTCTTCTTCGTTTTCACCCATCTTCTAGGCCTTTTCAAAACTATTTGGACGAGTGCGTATGCGGCTATGAAGGTTTGTAGGCTCCAGTAGGCATAGATGAAGGGTAGCCATAACAGGTTTGCCATCTTTCTAGGCTTTGTAACGTAGATGAGGGCTACTCCAACCAATACTAGAGTGGCTGTGGTGAAAAGCGTCGTGACTTGAGTAATTATGGCAAAAACCGGGTCATATTCAACTGGAACCAAGAAGGTGTAAAGAGCCATCAAGTAGCCCATGAGACATGGAGCCAACATATACGGTCCAACTAACGTGACCTCAGCGTCTATGCTCTTTCTGTCAAAATTTTTAAGGAGCTTCCCATATCTCAGCGCAACCTCCATGCACCCTCTGAACCATCTTGTCCTCTGCTTCACAAACTGAGTTAGATTAGCCGGATTCTCCTGCCAAGACCGTATATCCGATGCATACCTCACGGTGTGACCCATCTGCGTCAACCTCGCAGACATCTCCATATCCTCAGAGAGAGACCCCACATCCCATCCACCAACCTCTTCAAGGACGGTTCGCCTAATGAACTGGCAGCTACCAGTTAGAGGAACAAAAAGGCCTAGAACATCTTTCCCTTGGAAGTAGGCTTGAAAACGAACAGCTTCCTCGTATGAAACGAACTTTGTCAACATGTTTTCATTGGCGTTTATGGCACAAGGCGTACCCTGCACCGCAGCTACCGACGAGTCCTCAAAATATTCGGCTGCCCTCAGCAACACGTTTGGTTCAGGAACGTTATCAGCATCAAACACGGCAACTATCTCTCCACGTGCATGTTTCAAGGCACAATTCAGGGCAGAAGGCTTACCGTTAGATATGGACTGGCGAATAAACTTGATGCATCTAGGGTGACGCTTAGTGTATTTCCTGCATATCTTTGGCGTTTCGTCAAGTGACCCGTCTTCAACGATGATGATTTCCCTCTTCTCTGCGGGATAATCAAGTTTGAACAGGGCCTTCAGGAGCCTGTCAACCACTCTTTCCTCATCCTTAACAGGAACAACTATCGAGAAGGTTGGCAATTTCTCCGGATTCGATTCTGGTTTCTTCTTTTTTAGGCTTGTTCGTCTTAGATGTTTGACGCCAACCGCTAGAACTGGCACATTGTATAAGACCCAAACGTATAGGAAGAAAAGTACGCAAATGGATAGTATGTAAACCGGATTCATTTCAGGAACTTAAGACCATTCGTCTTATCCTAGGTTGCAAATAACGCTTTGAAAGTCTCATCTTACACCGGGAACGAAGTCGGCGTATTCATGTAGTTTACAGTCAAATATTGAACAAAGCCAGGGTCTGCCATCCACTGGCGCGCTAATCTGTTGCCCCATTCTTGGGCTATTCCACTCAACTTCTGGGCGAGAGGCTGTCCAACTTCTCTCATCAAACGCGCAACTCTGCTCTCCATAGCATCCAAAAGCTTCTCTACAATAGAAGTTATCACTTTAGCCAAGATAAAGCTGCGAATCCTCTTCACGACTCTCATGGTCAGATCCACCTGAGCCCTCTCACCCCTCGTCAAAACCCTGAACCACACGCCCCGCCTCATAGCCCTAGCCCTTATCTTAGCCAACTCATTCTTCCCCAGCGGGACGCTGGTCCGAGTGAAAAAACTTTCCATCATCAGGTTCCCACCTTCCTAATCTTACATTTAACCAAGTTGCCCTTCTTTATGTCCAAGGCATCCCTAACCTCCTTGGGAACCGTCACCCTTCCATT
>JACUTO010000165.1 GCA_014859755.1 Candidatus Bathyarchaeota archaeon | reverse complement strand
AATCGTAAGCAGGTTATCGCGAAATGGTATTCACGCATCGATAATTGGCGAGGTAGTAGAATCCGTTATGAGAAGGAATCTGGTCACAAGAACGGGAGAAAAAACCGAACTAGTCAGACCAGTCAGTGACCATCTTTGGGTAGCGCTTGCAAAACCATTTAAGAGATAAAAGAAGTTAGCTTACTTTATTTTTTGGTAATGCCCCGTAGTCGTTTTTGCATCTTAACTTCTTAGTGATGGAATGGAGCGCCATACGGTTTTCACGATAGGCATAGCTATTATCAAACCTATCACAGCTTGACCAATGTTGAATGGTACCTCGAGGATAGGAATTATTTCTCCCCACTCCGGTGGTGCGATCAGTGGAAGCAGCAAGGCTTCATACAAATAATATCCTACTATCATTTCGACGCCTCCGCATAGAATAGAAAGAATCTGCCAGTTGATCACTAGCTCACGTCTTAAGTTAAAATAAAATATGAAGGCTCCCAACAATGTTGCGATAACTGCCCAGAATAATTGTTCCAAGAAGATGCTCCCGAAAATGCCGATGTAATATGTAGATCCTAAGTAGTAGGTAATCACCCCTAAGCTTACACCGAGAAACGCACCAAATGTTTTCCACCTTGTGATAACCTCAATTTTTGGGCGGATTTTGTATCCAAGATAACCAACGATTAGACCCTCAATTCCCTTGATTACTAAGGTTCCTGGGGCATACCAAGGAGCGCCAAGAAAGATGTCAGCGAGCGAGGATCCGATTCCACCTGCTATTCCACCTATTATGGGTCCAAAAAGGAGGGCAGTGACATAAATCATGGAATCTCCTACGTTAAAGAATCCACGGGTCGCTGGTATGTCCAGTTTCAGAATCATAGTGGCTACGCAAACGACCGCCGTGAACACAGCAACGACACATAGTTCCTTTACACTGAACTTCATTTCTCAACATCCATCCATGAAGCATTAGGACGAGTTGAGACGTTATAGTATAGTTACAACTATACTATTTAAAATTTCTCCCAAAATTTCATCATCAGTTTCAGGGTCAAAGCAACGTTTTCAAATCATCTATAGCACGTAAAACCCTTTTTCCACGCTTAGTAATTTTGAAGTATTTCCGTCCCTCCTTTTTGTAGGAGGTTATCAACCCCCTCTTAGACAGGCCGTTCAGGTGTTGATAGATGGCAGCCCGAGTCATGGTCTTTCCAATATTCTTCCACAAGCTGTAACCGTAGGTGTCCTTTTGGCTTAAGATTCGCAAAATCTTCTCTTTTGTGCTTAACTCCAAGCCAACTACCGCGGTTTTCCGCCTTTTCGCCAATGCTTGAAGCACATCTGTTGCTTTCAATCCGCTTCCCGTTATAAGGCACACAACAGTGTCTCCCTTATCGACTATGCCTTGATGCACCAGTTTGTTAAGGGCTGCTATGGTGGCTGAACTGGACGGCTCAGCAAAGATTCCTTCAAGCCTAGCGATTTCTTGCTCAGCAGCAAAGATTTCTGAGTCCTGCACCGTGATGGCAGTGCCTTTGGATTCTTTTATTGCTCGAAGAGCCCCTTTTCCGTTCAATGGATTGCGCACGAGTATTCCTAACGCATGGGTAGATGGCTTCGAAATGGTAACTGGTTTTGATCTGTTTTTTAGGTGCGCTTCGGCTATAGGTGCGCATCCTTGAGCTTGCACACCAATCATCCTTGGCAACTCGTCAATGTTTTTTAAGGCTTGCAGTTCCTTGAAGCCTTTCCAGATGGAATATATGGTTCCGCCGCTTCCCATGGAAACAACGAAGCAGTCAGGGATTCCAAACTGTTCCATGACTTCAAAACTGATGGTTTTCTGGGCTTCAATAGCTAGGGGATTGAATTCCGCTGTGGCTTGATACCAGCCTGTTTCCTTCGCCAAGGATTCTGCTCGCTTGTTGGATTCGTCAACGATTTCTCCGTGTTCCTCAATGACTGCGTCATAGATTAGCATCTGAGCTAGTTTACCTAGGTCCACCATTTTTGGAACGATAATGTGGCAGGTGAGGCTGGATTTGGTGCAGTAGGCAGCCACAGAGGCTCCCATGTTCCCGTTGGAGGCGCAGATTACAGAATCGTATTTTAAATCCAGAGCGTTTGAAACCATCAGTGCTGCACATCTGTCTCTAAAGGAGTTTGTTGGATTTCGGGTTTCATCTTTTAAATACACAACGTTTAACCCGATTTTTTTGGCGAGGCGCTCAGCCTTATGCAGGGGTGTGCCTCCTTCTCCCATCGTCACTACGTTTCTGATTTCCGGTAACAAGGGTTTAAACTTCCAAAACGTGATGGGTCCGGTGAGTGCGGTTTCTTTCAACTGTTCGAAATCGTAAGTATATCCCAGAGGACCTCCACACTTTTCGCATTTATATCGAGGAGGGTACGGCGCAAAAGTAGCCGAACATTGGCTACACCGCAGAACCGTCATATTGATTGAGCTCCACATAGATTAAACAGATGTTTTCTAACTTTTCTTTATCGGTCATTTAGAAATGCTTTAAAAGAACTGAAGACTTAGTAGGCAAGAACAACGCCAGAGTTGTAGCAATTTTGAGGATTACATGTTGAATATACGTGATTTGAAGCCTGGAATGAGTTCCGTTAACATTAGAGTGACAGTGTCAGAATTTTTGAAACCTAAACAGATCATAACCGGCAAAGGTGTTGAACATGAAATACTTGAGGCAAAAGTGGAAGATGAAACTGGCGCGATGACGTTGGTTTTGTGGGATGAGAAGATTCTTCCCCTAAAGGTGGGAGATGTTCTGCAAATCGGAAACGGTTTCGTGACATCCTTTAAGGGACAATGGAAAATAAACGTCGGAAAACACGGTGAGACAGCGAAAATTTAGCTCAGAAGTTAGATTAAGGGAAATTCTAACGCGAACCCCCAATCAAAGTTTTGATCCCAATCCACTGGACCGCTACAAATCCTAGGAGGAATCTGAACCATACAGTCAAAACTCTTATTAGGACCGTCGCCGCAGCGCTGATGCCGAGAGGGACGCCGAGTAAACCATAGACGCTAGTCATAACAATCTCTACAACCCCCACTTCACCAGGCACTCCGATGGGAATATTTTGAATGGTAACAATAATGGAATACACGATTGTTAGTAGGACAAAGCTAACTGGGTGTCCAAGAGAAACAAAAACTAAAAAGGACACGAATATACTGAGGACCCAAGACACTATAGAAAAGAACACCGGTTGAACCAAGCTTCTTGGATTTCTGCCTAAAACTTCTATCGAT
This sequence comes from Candidatus Bathyarchaeota archaeon, assembly GCA_014859755.1. Lineage (GTDB taxonomy): Archaea > Thermoproteota > Bathyarchaeia > Bathyarchaeales > Bathyarchaeaceae > Kmv02. The sequence goes on along the minus strand of JACUTO010000165.1, from coordinate 352 downwards.
TGATGGAAAGCCTTCAAAGCCTTTCTCGCCTTGGATCTTAGGCTGGCGAGTTTTAGGCGTCCCCTCGAAATGAAAGCGAAAAAACGTAGCAACAAATCGATTAATTTCTGTGTCAGTTGTTCTCTTAGGCACAAGAGGAATATGAAGATCAGCGGAATGGCGGTGCCGACGGCTATGAGTAATATCAAATTCGAGACAAGTACGGGAAGTTCGTATTGGAGAATGAGTAACGAAAGGGAACTGATGATCAAACTGCTTAAGGTTATTATCATGGAGAGGATTCTATGACTCACAACTGATGCTACAACTTTTCCTGTGTTTTCACCTGACTCTTTGGTCATTAGGTAAGTCT
>JACUTO010000164.1 GCA_014859755.1 Candidatus Bathyarchaeota archaeon | reverse complement strand
GTTACATTGAAGATGGGTGTGTAGACGTCAACTGGCTTTTCAGGGTATTGCTTAAGCGTTCTTTGATTTGAATCGTATATCTGTAAGGAAAACTTCATCATATCTACGTTAAAAAAATTTGAAGCGCATAAAACTATTATTGCTTCATTTGACGCTGATCGCTCAGCCAAATATCGACTTGCCTCTTCAATAGGAACATGAATATGGTATTTTTCAACCCATGAATAGGCGTTCAGCGAGCTATAAATAACTGAAGCCACTACCAAGAATACGAAAACAGTGCTAGCGACTTTAATAATGCGCTTTTTGCGCAAGCTGATTTGACGCGCTTTCAAACCGTCCTTTGCCTTATTCCAGATGAACAGAATGAAATTCGAGGCGGAAACCGCTAAGATGGGGAACACCGGCGTTACATAACGCCAGTTTTTGCTAGGGATCAGCGTGAAGACAGAGTAAATTACGAAGAACCATATTAGAGAAAACTTGTCCTCTAGTCTTCTTCCAAGTAACCAGAGACCTAAGCCAAGTAAAGCGAGGATGTAGATGGGGAGCGAAATCGGATGGATATCAGGGTAGGGATAAGTCATCTCTATGAGGTAGAATATGGGAAGAGGGAATCGCGTATTATACACAAGTCTTTCCTCGTGGCCCACCTGAAGCACGTAGAGCCACGTTTCAAGCGTTCCGGAAGCGTATTGCTGATACGTAAAAAAGACCCACGGGAGAACAACCGCTCCGGCAATTATGAGCATAAGCGAAAATTTACCGAGTTTAGCTAGAATACTTCCTCTCCACAAGAAGAACACGCTGACCAACATGATCATACCGCCGACCAAGACCTGATACTTAACGAGGAAACCCAGACCTAAGGCTACTCCGCTCAGAAGTAACATCTTGTAATTGTTCGTGTGCATCCAAGAGAAAAATAGGAGCAATGAGATAGAAAAAAAGAAGACTAACATAGTTTCGATTAACGCCATTCTGCAAAGCCAGATGAAACCAGGCATTGACGCCAATAAAACACTTGAAACCAAAGCGTTCCTCGGTCCATAAAGGCGATAGGCAAACTCAAAAACACCCCAGACCGAAAGGACGCCAAACGTAACGGCCACAAGTCTGGCCGAGAACACGCTTAAACCCAAGATCTTGAAGTACAAAGCAATCGTAACGTCGAACAAGGGTGGATAAAAAGAACCCGCTCGAATGTACTCTTGAAGGTGTCCACGGCTTAACAACAATCCACCATATAAGTGCGACGCCTCATCCCATTGAATTGCCATATAACCCAAGTCCAGTAACAAAAGAGCCGCATAAACTAAAAGAAAAATTGAAAGAACTAAACGCCATCTGTTGAAATGGCGCACAATACCCGACAGAACAGGAGTCAAAGTACTAATCATTCCATATCGATTTATTCCGTCTAACTCGGCTAAGGCAATTAATTAAAAGCTCAATTACTATATAAAAAAGGCGACAAGAACATTATGTGTAGCAATATTGAGGAGCACTGGAAACCGTCAAAATGATTGAGAAGACCTACAGACTTTGCCTGAAAAAAATCTCCGTGATCATTCCTGTCTACAATGAAGCCAAACGTCTTAAAGGATGCGTGGCAAAATCAATCGATGATCCGGGAAGACATGAACAAGGCAGCCCAATTAATGGAAGAACGTCACTTGAACCCGAGTGCCTCTAACCTTGTATAGCCAGCCTAGCTACCAAAAGTTGCTGACTGGTGAGGTTTTCCGCAGGATACAGGAAAACCCAGGATTTTACTTGTTTTTGCTCACGTTGAGAACCATAAGGGGGTCACTTTAGGGGTGTTATCGCCACGCATGTTGCAAAGCGTGATAGCTGTTCTTCAAGGGCAGATGCTGAACCTTGGCGATCTACTCTAAGTATTCGCCGTATCCTCCGCGAGCGTGGTAGGTGGTTGGATGATCTATGAATCTATGAAACGCAAGAATTCAAGAAGCTCCATGCTGCTCCTAATGCTTGTTTCCGCAAGCTTCATATTATCCTTCATACCTTTCCAAATGCGTTTTCGTTACGTGTGGCCATGGAGTTGGAGCTACATAATACTTGCTGCCTTCGGAGTTGAAACAATATGGCTGAAAATAAGGAACCGACGAGACTCATAGTGACAATTCCATGCTACGAGGATTCTGAATTCCTAGCTGAAGCAGTAGAGACCCTCGAAAACGAGACTAAAAAATATACAGCTGATTTTAAAGTGTTGGTGGTCGAAGATGTTTGCGATTCATCGAGGATCGTTGAGAACCTGCAAAAACAGTACGGGAATATAATGTACTTTCATTCACCAGAGAGACAAGGCAGAGGCAAGGCACTGCGGCAAGCATGGCGGAAAGTCGAGGGGGACGTGTATCTCTTCATGGATGTTGATTTGTCTACTGACGTGAGACGGATGGACGCTTACGCCAAGCTTGTCAGAGGTGTGAGCGAGGGCGGGTTCGATATCGTGACGGGTTCGCGGTACTTGGCAGAATCCAGAGCGTATCGACCAATAATAAGGTGGCTTGCATCCAAGGCTTACAATTTCTTGATTCGCCTTCTGTTCCAAACCGGAATCAGCGATCACCAATGCGGCTTCAAATCATTCTCTCGGAGATGCGTAATTGATATGGATACCGCTGTAAAGAGTGATTCGTGGTTCTGGGACACTGAGATATTGGTCATCGCGAAGAAGATGGGATACAAAATCCTTGAGATACCTGTCTTCTGGGTTGAAATGAAGGGGCCCAGAACGCCAATGGTCAGACTGATAAAAGACATCTGGTTACACAGTACCGGCATGCTTAGGCTTTTTTTGAGGGTCCATATTGGGCTTTGACTTTGATCTGCAGGCTTCTCACTATGAGAATATGCTTGGGCCATCCCATAAGCACTACATGAAGCAGAAGACGGACCTTCTTCTACGGTGTATCAGAGAAAAAGGGCTTAACACCAAGACAATCTTGGACGTTGGATGCGGCACTGGTGAACTTGAAAGGAACCTAGCGAATCGGTTAGAGGTGGTCGGCGTCGATTTGGCCGTATCTATGCTACGCGTTGCCAAAGACAGATGTAGAGATTGTGAATTTTTGAGAGCGAGCTGCAACAAGCTTCCCTTCAGAGACAGTGCCTTCACAATGGTTCTGGTTGTGAATGTCCTTCACCATTTGAAGCTAAGCGACAGACAAACCCTCTTCTCAGAAGTTTCCAAAACGCTAGCGCCTGGTGGGCACGTGGTCGTGTTTGAGCACAATCCTAAAAATCCGTTTACGAGAATAGTCGTAAGAGGTTGTCAGATCGACAGAGGCGCGGTGTTGTTAAACACCAAGGAAGTGACGAGTTTGGCAAACGCGAGCAAGATTGACAAGGTAGACATAGAGTACCTGACGTTCTTTCCCGCTGTTCTTTCGTTTCTGGATTCCCTCGAAAGGAGAATGCAACGCCTTCCGCTTGGAGGCGAATTTATGTTTCTGGGACGAAAAGAAGTATGACCCTGACTTTGGCCTTATGCTTCGTCTTATGATGAAAACTTTTTCTACGTGTACACACAGAACCTTTTTCAGAAGTAAACCTTCGTGTTGGCGCGCACATATCGAATTAATTAGTTGAGGAAAAAAAT